>NZ_CP059055.1:1500000-1800000 GCF_014058685.1 Lactobacillus johnsonii
ATTTAATTCCACGTAGAAGCGAAAATGATCCTGTTTCTACTCCTCACGTAAACAATGCAGACGAATATTCAGAAGAAGATTATCAAGCGGTTACAAACGCTATCAAAAACAATCTATAATACCAGTAATTTTGCCTTTAATGCGGTACAATAAAGGTGGTTATTAAGTTAAAAATTATTGAATAGATAAGAGGTATACATTATGTCTGGATTTTTATTAGGAATTCTTACAGGTACTGTTGCAGGTGGCTTATTGTCATACGCTAAGAATCCATTAAGTGGTAACTCAATTAGAAGTGATGTTAAGGATTCTGCAGATAATTTCACTGATTCCGTTCACCGGGTTAAGGCAATTTATGATGAACTCGAAGAAAAGAGAATGGAACAACCTGAAGAAGAAAATAAGACTGAAGAAACAGATACTACTGAAACTCCAAGTGAAGACGAAGATGTTGAAGTTTCTGACCGCCCTTCACTCAAAGATAAGGCTCATGATTTAGTTGATGCCTTCTCTGCTGCTTCATTCAAAGCCGTTGACCATGATCGTGTCTTTGCTGCAGTTAAGAACAAATTAAATGAAGCAAAAGAAGACCTTGAAGACGCAAGCGATGATGTGAAAGATGCTACTGAAGATGAAGAAAAAGTAGACAGTAACTCTGGCGCAAGCGAAGAAGAACATAAGGAAGAAAATTAATGAAATTTTTTGGAATTGGATTAGGATTAGGCAGCTTAGCAGGGTTAGGAATCTCTCTTCTCCCAAATCCACAAACTGGTCATAAAGTTAAAGAAGATGTTCGGCTCTTTTTAGATGGCACAAAAAATGATGCTTCTTCATTAGTTACCAGTACAAAACAAGCTACGCAAGCTGCCAATGAATTAATGAATAATCTGCCGCAAGCAGAACAAACAGTTAAAGACATACAAAATAACTTAACTGATTTTCAAAGTTCAATTAAACCAGAAGTTGATCAAATGAAAGAAAATGTTTCTAATTTAACTAAAGAAGCAAAAGAAACAGTTGATGGAATTAAAAATGAACTTTAATTTTAAGATTTGTTAGTCTTTTTTATAAATATCAAGAAAACTCTTATTGTCCATTGGGCTAGTAAGAGTTTTTATGTTATATTTGAACTTGTAATTAAGCAAAGGATGTGCAAATTAATATATGAATAAAACATGGAAAAAAGCAGCTACTGTTTTAGCTTTTGCAGGAATTGCCTTAAGCGCTACTGCTTGTTCTGGAAGTAAAGCTGTCGTTACTTATAAGGGCGGTAAAATTACCGAATCTCAATACTATGACAAGATGAAAGAATCTCAAGCAGGTCAATCAACTCTTGCCAGCATGATTGTTTCTGATGCCCTAGAAAGTCAATACGGCAAAGACGTTACACAAAAGCAAGTTGATAAAGAATACAATAAGTACAAGAAGCAATATGGTAGTCAGTTTGACTCAGTTCTTGAACAAAATGGAATGACTGCTTCTACCTTTAAAGATAATTTAAAGACTAATCTTTTAACTGAGGCTGCTTTGAAGCACATCAAGAAGATTACTCCAGCTCAAGAAAAGAAAGCTTGGAAGAATTATCAACCAGAAGTTACTGTACAACACATTCTTGTTTCAAAGAAGAGTACAGCTGAAGACGTCATCAAACAATTACAAGATGGCGGTGACTTCAAGAAACTAGCTAAGAAGTATTCTACTGATACTGCTACTAAGAACGATGCTGGTAAATTACCTGCATTTGACTCAACTGATTCTACTTTAGATTCTAGTTTCAAGACTGCTGCATTTAAACTTAAGACTGGTGAAATCACTACTACTCCAGTTAAGACTCAATACGGCTACCACGTAATTAAAATGATTAAGCACCCTGCCAAAGGTACTTTCAAGGAACACAAGAAACAAATTGATAACCAAATCTATCAATCAATGTCCGAAGATCAGAACGTTATGAGAAGCGTAATTGCTACTGTACTTAAACGCGCTGATGTTTCTATCAAGGATAAAGACTTAAAGAACGTTCTTTCTCAATACGTTTCATCAGATAGTCTTTCAAAATAGAATTTTTACATAATATAAAAAACCAAGGTTAAAATCATCATTAACCTTGGTTTTTATTTACTCTAATTTTGGTGCTTTATCTAAGGCATCATCATTTTTAGGTCTGTAAAATCTCCGATTGTCTTGTGACTTAATGGTTTCAGTAAATTCTCCTGGCTTAGTTTGCTGCAAAGCATTAGTAATTGCATAAACTGTAGCATCTAAATCATCAATTTTATGTAAAACTTCAGCTTCTAGCACTACTGGTCGATGAGCTGCGCCATATTCAGGTAAGCCGTGATGTGACAAAACTAAATGCCGCAAGAGCATTAAATCTTCACTATGCTCATCAATTTTCAATTCATGAGCTGCTAGCATAATCTGCTCATCAATTAAAACTAAGTGTCCAATCAAATTTCCTTCGGCCGTATAAGTTGTGGCTACAGGACCAGATAGTTCAATTACCTTTCCCATATCATGTAAAATGCATCCCGCATATAGAAGTGACCGATCAATTTGAGGATAAGTATTAGCAATTCCTTCCGCATCCCTTAGCATTGAAACAGTATGGAATGCCAGTCCGTTTCTGACGGCATGATGGTTAGATTTGCCAGCTGGATATGAGAAAAACTCTTTATTCCATTTCTTAAGTAAGTAGCGGACAATTCGATTCCAGGTTGGATTTAAGATCTCAAAAACACGTTTATTAATTTCTTCTTCAAGATCTTTTTGTTTAATTGGAGCTGAATGAACAAATTGACTTAAGTCATATCCTTCATTTGGTCCCACTACTCTCAAATCATAAATTCTTATTTGAGGTCTATCTTGATACTCTTCTCGTCTTCCGCTCAATTCCACGATGGTTCCTGGACTAAAAGTATCCGCATCCTGCTGACTAGCGTTCCAAAGATTTCCTCTAATTGTGCCACTTGAATCGCTAAATTGTAAAACTAAGTATTGTTTACCATTTTTACTAGTACGAAGACTTGAATCTTTTAGAAGTAAAACCAAATTCATATCTTCGCCATCATTATAATCAAGCAACCTTTTTATCATTATTGTTCCTTTTCTATTCTTATTGGTTCCATCTCAAGATTAGCTACTAAATCTTGTCGTGCTGTAAAAATTAAAACTTGTATCTTCTGGGCCAACTCTTCTAATAGTTTGACAATATAATTGGTTCTTTGTGCATCAAAGTTTACAAAAGCATCATCAATCAAAATTGGTAAAGCAATTTTATCAGCAACTTGTTCAACAAAAGCTAATTTCAAAGCAAAATATAATTGCTCACTTGTCCCACGAGATAGATATTCAACATCAAACTTTTTACCATCTTTTCTTTTAACTTTAAGTTTTTTATCTAACTGAATATCAACATATCTTCCACCAGTTAAAAGATTGAAATATTTCTTTGCATCTTCAAGCATCTTAGGAAAACGCTCATTTGAGGCTAAATCTAAGCCTCGCGCAATCCAATTGCTAGTTAATAAGTTAGCTAAATATTCTTTAACATTTTCACTCAATGATGTTTCTAGGTCAGTTAATTTTTGTTTTTCAGCAAAATATTTATCAGAATTTGCTAAAACATGCATCTGATTTTCAAGCTTAGCATTTTTTGCATGCAAATCATTAATTTGCTCTTGCTTTTGAGAAATTTGCTTTTCTATTTGATCCTTATTTTCTACTAATTTATTTGGATCTTTTGCAATTTCTTCTAATTGCGCGAGATCGGCTTGCAAATCATTTTGTAATGCTTCTATTTTCAACTTCAATTGTTCTTGCGCTTCGGCTTGTTGCTTTAGCTCAGAAAATTCCGCAAAATCAGTAACTTTACTTGCCGCAAATAAATTAGAAAGATCAATTTTATTCTTAGCTAATTGGTTCTTTTTTTCTTGTAAATGTACTGCCACATCATTTAAATGTTGCTTAGACAAATTATTCTGATCAATCACTTTTTGTAATGAATTTAACTGATTTACAATATCTGAAAATGTCTGAACATTTCTTTGAGTAAAAGGATATAACTCCTGAACAAAAGCTTGAATCTTTTCATTCAAAGAAGCCTGATCTTGATCTAATTGGCTAAGTGTTTGCTTTTTAGATTCAATTTGGACTACTTCATTCCACAAACTACTTAAGTCAATGACGTTAGGATCAAGCCCATATTTTTCAATAAATTCTTGGTCTTTTTGGCTTTTCTTGGCATTAGTTTGCTTTGTCCAAACAAATAGTCCAAGCCCACCTAAAGCAATCATTATTCCCAAGAAACGCACAAACAAGTTGTTAATCGCAATTGCACTGAAAAGTCCTGCAACTAATAAAATTAATGATAAAATTCCTGGCAAATTATTATTTTCTTGCTTTTGACTCTTTAGAGCTTGATAATCGTCCTTTATTTTGTTTCGAGTCTCGCTTGATAATTTGCTTAATTTAACTGCTTCTGGCTGAAACTGTTCATAAGACTCTAAATCTTTCCTGGTAGTCTCAATTTGCCGCTGCAAATCTTTACTTTCACTTTCCCAATGCAAAACTTCAGCCTTATGGTCAACTAATGCTTGAATTTTATCTTTGTTTGATAACTCACTGCTGTTCTTAATTTCATCAAGCTGCATCTCTAAGTTTTTAATATCAGCTGTTAAATCTGAAATTTTATTTTGAATAGCCCGTGCTTTCTCATAACTCTCTTTAGAAAAGGAAACCGGTTGTACTTCTTCTCTAAGTTGCTGATACTGCTTAAAATTAGTTAGCTTTTGCATTAATAGACTAATTTTTTGGTCTTCTTTATTTAATTCAAGTAGTTCAGCTTGAATTTTTTTAAGCTCTTCCTTTTCTTGAGTTAATTTTTCTTCAAGTTCACGATAATCATTAAGTTCACTATTAGTTTGAGCCAAAACTTCTTTTTGTTCTTCAATTTGATTAATTAATTGATTAACTATCGGCTTGCGTCCACTCTTTTTAAAAAGCTTCTGAGCATTACTTGAAAACTCATCTCTTAAATCAAGTAATTTGTGACTTTGTGATGCTCCTAAAAAGTAAATTTGTTCCATTAATTCTGCCTGAGATAATCCATTTACCTCGCGCAGCATATCCTGATTAAAAATAAAGCTGTCAGTATAAAAACTACCATCTATATTTTGGATACGATCAAAAAATACACTCTCTGGCACTTCTTGATCATTTAAACTAACTTTTAAAACCCCCTTCTTAGGATCCCCTTTTGCATATAATCGACTCAAAAGAAAGGTACCATCTGTATCTTCAAAAGTTAAACTTCCGCCCATTGGACTAACATGATCCAAAGGTTGATAATCCTCAAAGAAAGGTGATTTATTAGTTCTTAGGTGAAATCCAAATAGAACTTGCTTAACAAAGGCTACACTTGTACTTTTCCCAGCTTCATTCGCACCTAAAAATATCGTTAAATCTTTGTTCAAATTAAAAGTCACATCATTTAATTTTCCAAAGTGAATAATTTTAATTTGAGTTAACTTCATCATTTATATCCTTTAATTTTTGTCCCAATTTAACCTGTGCTAATTCTTTTACTTCGTCAATAAATTCAGGTTTCTTCAAAATATCAGCAACATAATCACTTTTTTTACTTAAATCACTAGCTAACGCATAAATCTTATCAAGCTCAAAAGTTTCATTTTCAGCTTGATCAAATGCTTCTTTATCCGCTGTTCTAAGTTGAAGCTTTTCATTATTCGTCAGATAAACTTTTACAAGTCTAGAATCAAATTTTAAAGAATTAGAAAGTTGAAGCCAATAATCACTGTCCTTGACTAATTCTAGTTCTTTTTCACTTAAATACTGGGCTCCTTCAATTGTTAAACCAAACAAAGTTTGTTGCACATTTTGCTTAGTCAAAATTTCAACTATTTGTCTTGTTAGATCTTTTTGTGAAATTTCTTGATCCAAAGTTAGGGTTGCCATTTGCCAAATAATTGGTGCCGTTTCAACAAAATCAAGACTTACTTTTTTTGTTGTTTCATCTACTGTACCAATATATACACCTTTACTACCCTGTTCGTTAATGTGTCTACCCTGGAGATTACCACTATAAACAATTAAGGGGTCTTTACTTAAAGTCTGACGTAAATGAATATGACCTAAGGCAAAGTAATTATAATTTAAATCTTTAATTTCAGCCGTTGTAAATGGAGCATAAACGTTTTGATAATTTGTAGTGGTTTTAGTACCCGCATGCATTAAACCAATAGTAAAGTTATCTCCCTTTTTAGGAAATTCACTAATCTTATCAGTTTCGATATGATTATGTTGATAAGAAAATCCAACTACTGTATACGGAAAATCCTCTTTAGTTTTAGATTCAAATTCTTCTACTTCTTCATTAGAGCCTAAAAGTTTGAAGTATGGTGTTTGGGGCAATAACATCTCATCAGGATTCAAATAATCATGATTTCCTAAAATCATCACAACTTGAATTTTTTTATCTGTTAGTCGCTGTATTTCACGACTAAAAAACAATTGACTCTGAGGACTAGGGTGAGCTGAATCAAATGTATCACCAGCAATTAATACTAAATCTACATTTCTATCTAGTGCTGTATCAATTGCTTTAGTGAATGACTTTTGGGTAGATTGTTTAATATTTTTAAATTCATTAGATGGCAAAAAAGATAGTCCTTGAAAGGGACTATCTAAGTGCGCATCTGCTAAATGCATAAATTCCATACTAATTATTTTGCCTTTAAATCATCGTACAAATCGCCAATTGGCTTAGTCATAGCTTGTTGAACGTCGTTGATCATTTGGAAGAGAGCTTGTTCCTTGGTAATCATGTCTTTTAATTCGTCATTATTACGAACTTCTTCATTGATCTTTTGATATTCTTTTTGTGCTTCTTCAGAAAGTGGTTGACCTGAATTTTGAGCAGCTAAAATTTGTTGTTGAAGCTTATCCATTCTTTGGTATAAGTCTAAACTTTCTGGATTATTCTTTAAATTTTCAAGAGATTTCTTCAAATCTTTGAATTGTTCTGTTTCTTGTAAGTCCTTTGCTAATTGATTAGCGTTATCGTAAATATTAACCATTTAAATAAAAACTCCTTTTTTAACGACCTAAAAGTCCTTTAAGATTATTATACCATTCGTTGAACTTAGACCCAGTATCATTGATTCCTTTTTGTACTTGTTGACCTAAATTACCAAGCCAGTCTGAATTTGCACCTGTATCTTTTGCTATCTGTTGGGCACTCTTTTCCTTAAATTGTGTCTGAGAAGTATATGGAAGTAGCCGTTCTAATTCAGATTTATACAAGTGAGTAATTCCAGTTTCTGAAATACCCTCCATATAATGTTCCTGATCAGTCTTATCAAAACCTACCCAAGTTGATAAAACAACATCCGGAGTATAGCCAACGATCCATTGATCTTTTGTACCAAATCCATAACTATCTGGTACCTCAGTTGAACCAGTCTTACCTGCTACTCTAAAACCTGATGGTTGAGCTGATCTCCCAGTTCCTGAAGTAAATACGCCTAAAAGCATTGATGTCATTTCTTTAGCAGTATTAGTTGAAATAATTCTGTGACTACCAGGATTATTGTTTTGAGCAATAACATTTCCGCTAGCATCAGTGATTTTAGTAATACAGTAGGATTGATTTGGTAAATTACCTTCGTTAACAAAAGCACTATAAGCTCTTGCCATCTGCAATGGTGAAACACCAGTTGAAAGTCCACCTAAAGCTAATGCCAAGTTTTGATCACTCTTATTAACGTGAATGCCAAAGTTTTCCACTGATTGAACACCCTTGCTGACACCAATCTTATCTAAAAGCCATACTGCTGGTACATTTTTACTTTGAGCTAGCGCTTCATACATTGGAATCTTATTTGAGTATTGATTATCAACATTCTTTGGCTCATAGCCGTTTTTTCCAAATTTTTGCAGTTTATTAGAAAGTTCAGAATCATAATGATATCCATTCTGCAAAGCTGGTGAATAGACAGCTAGTGGCTTCATAGTCGAACCCGGCTGACGTTTCATCTGGGTAGCACGGTTATAGCCGCGAAAGACATGTTGTCCTCTACCACCAACCATTGCTCGAACAGCTCCAGTCTTTGGATCCATTGCAACACTAGCTCCTTGCACCTTAGTACCATCACTGGCATTTGGTGGGAAATTCCAGCTTTCTTCAAAACTATCTTGCAAGGCAGTTTGATAGCCAGTGTCTAGCGTAGTATAGATCTTCAATCCTTTGTTCATTACGTCTTCTTCTTTTAAGCCATAACGATCTATTGCTTCATCAACCACGGCATCAAAGAAGTAAGGGTAGCGATAGCCATCTTCTTGAGAAAATGTATCATCAAGAGTAAGCGTAGTCTTCTTAGCATTATCAGCTTGTGTCTTAGAAATTTTTCCTGTATCAGCCATCAATCCTAAAACAACATTTCGCCTTGCGATTGCATTATCCATGTGATCAATTGGATTATAGTAGCTTGGACTACGAAGCATACCTGCAATTGTAGCCGCTTCTCCTACCGTTACATCACTAGCATTTTTTCCAAAGTAGCGTCTTGCTGCATCTTGAACCCCCCAAACACCGTTACCAAAATAAGCATTATTCAGATACATTGTTAAGATGTCTTTTTTAGAATAGACACGATTAATTTCGATCGCAAAAAAGAGTTCTTCTAGTTTTCTAGAAAAAGTCTGCTTTTGCGTCAATAATGCATTCTTGGCTAATTGCTGTGTTAAGGTAGATCCACCACCAACAATACCTCGGTGGATTAAACTACTGATGGCTGCTCTTGCCATCCCTTTTACACTAAAACCTGGATTTTTATAAAAAGTCCTGTCTTCTGTAGCGATGACAGCATCTTGAATATAAGGCGATATCTGGTTCAGTTCCACAAAAGATCCCTTTTGTGAGTATAGGGATCCGGCCTTCTGATTTTTATTATCATAAATTGTGGTTGTAGTAGAAAGTGCTGCCTTCATATTAGAGATGTTCGAAGTTTTTACCTTAACGGTATAATATGTACAAACGAACAAACAACAGGACAGTAATATTAAAATTAACCAACGCCAAATTTGAAAACGATGGTTGAAGTTTTTAATCGCTAAATGAACGCGATGCCAAAACTCATGATTTTGGGAATGCATAAAATTAAAACTCCCTTTTCGTCAATAAACCTAATATGACGATTTTAGCATATCTTTATTTGAAAAATAGTGTTTTAAAGGTTAAAAATTAGATAAGGTGAAAAAATGACTATATACCAATATTCGCTCATATATCCCGACTATTTAATGCCAATGAGTGTTGATAAGTTAATGCGTAAATTGCTTATTCCAAGAAAATGGCGGCACTTTTTACGTAGTGAAAAGAAAATATTAGTTAATGGAAAATATTTACCACTTAATTTTCTAGTAAAACCTGGAGATAAAATTGAAATTCAGCTTGATCATATTGAAAGTGATCAACAACCTTATCCCGCCAGTGGAAAATTGCCTAAAGTGGTCTATGAAGATAATGATATTTTAGTAATTAATAAACCTGCTGGACAAAAGACACATCCCAATTTAAATGAAGAAGATACGGCATTAAATGACTGTGCAACTTATTTAGGCTATAGTCCTTTTATTGTTCACAGATTAGATATGTTGACAAGTGGACTTTTGTTAGTGGCCAAAAATCCTGCGGTCGTACCAATTTTAAACAGGCAATTAACTGATAAAACATTGCATCGAGAATATTTAGCCTGGATTTCTAACTCTCCACAAATAAAAAATACCGGTATCATTGATCTTCCAATTGGCCACGATCCACATGATCAAAGAAAAAGAATGGTGAGACAAGATGGACAAAAAGCTGTGACTCACTATGAAGTAATAAAAAGAGATAAAGATCGAATACTGGTAAAACTTACATTAGAAACTGGTCGAACTCATCAAATCAGAGTTCATTTAGCTGCTCTCGGTGCCCCAATAATTGGTGATCCCTTATATAATTCTGCTTATCAAGATGGGGAACAATTACAGTTAACAGCCTTTCAACTTACCTTTAGAAAACCCTTTAGTTTTGAAAATAAAACAGTGAAATTAGAGAAAAAATAAAAGAGATATGCCAAAACATATCTCTTTTATTTGTGCCTCAAACAGGAGTCGAACCTGCACTCACTTGCGTGAACAGCGACCTGAACGCTGCGCGTCTGCCAATTCCGCCATTGAGGCAACTTTTTGAACACATCTATCATACCAAAAAGTTAATAAAGTTGGAAAGAAAAATTTTAATTACAGAACAAGATAATTTATTTTTTCTATTATTAGTGCGTTCTAGTCAACAAAACTTCCTGCTGAAAATTATGCTTTTTATTTCTATTTAGTTTTCTTTTTAAAAATACTCAATCCAAGTGCAGTAAACAAGCTACTAATACCTGCCAAAACTAAGATAGTACTATTGTTTTTACTTCCTGCCTGTGGCAAGCTTGCATTATTTCTGGAATTTGAAGCTACATAGCCATTATTCATCTTATTATTTATTCCAGAGGAAATATTTTTATGGTTACTTATCTCCGTAAATTTGTTATTCATGCTTATTTCTAGATTCTTTTCAGGTATCTCCAACTTTGAAGCTGATAATGTAGCGGAAATATCATTAGTTTTGGGTTGATGATTTTGCTTATTCTCTAGTGCATCTAGTTTTATGACTGAATTATTATTTTGAACTGGTAATTTTTCAATTGTCGATTCTGGGCTCTTTTTTGAATCATTAATGTAGAAGTTAGAATCGCTATCTTCACTTACTGTCTTATTCTTTTTAAGTGAGTCTAAATCATGAGCTGGTAGTTCTAATTTAGTGCCATCGCCTACGCTTTCACCCATTTTAAGTGAATTTAAATCATAAGTTGGCAATTCTACTTGAGTTCCTTCGCCGACTGCTTCGCCTTTCTTAAGTAAATCTAAATCATAAGCTGGCAATTCTAATTGAGTTCCTTCGCCTACTGATTCACCTTTCTTAAGTGAGTCTAAATCATAAGCTGGCAATTCTAACTTAGTACTTTCACTTACTGTTTCACCTTTTTTAAAGAAATCCAAATCATAAGTTGGCAATTCTACTTGAGTTCCTTCGCCTACTGCTTCGCCTTTCTTAAGTGAGTCTAAATCATAAGCTGGTAGTTCTATTTGAGCACCTTTATCTACGCTTTCACCTTTCTTAGGTGAGTCTAAATCGTAGGCTGGCAGTTCCACCTGAGTCCCTTCGCCTACTGCTTCGCCTTTCTTAAGTGAGTCTAAATCATAAGCTGGTAGTTCTACTTGAGCACCTTTACCTACGCTTTCGCCTTTCTTAAGTAAATCTAAATCATAAGCTGGTAATTCTACTTGAGTTCCTTCTACTACTATTTCACCTTTCTTAAGTGAATCCAAATCATAGGATGGTAATTCTACTTGAGTTCCTTCGCCTACTGCTTCACCTTTCTTAAGTGAATCTGAATCATAGGTTGGCAACTCTACCTGTGTGCCGTCGCCTACTGTTTCACTCTTCTTAAGTGAGTCTAAATCATGAGCTGGTAATTCTAGCTGGGTACCTTCGCCTACTGTTTCACCTTTCTTAAGTAAATCTGAATCATAGGTTGGCAATTCCAACTTAGTGCCTTCGCCTACTGATTCACTCTTCTTAAGTGAATCTAAATCATAGGATGGTAGTTCTAATTTAGTGCCTTCGCCTACTGCTTCACCCTTTTTAAGTGAGTCTAAGTCATAAGCTGGCAATTCTCGTTGAGTACCCTCGCCTACTGTTTCACCCTTCTTGAGTAAATCTAAATCATAGGTTGGCAATTCCAACTTAGTCCCTTCATCCAAAATTTCACCATGCTTACTTTGTTCAGCATTTGCAAAAATTGAACTTCTAAAATCATCAGTCTGCTTGAGTTCTGCTGTTAATATGGCAGCTTTTAAGTCATTAATCAAACTTGATTTTTTCCCCTGAGCTCTAACTGCTAATTCTTGATCAACAGTAGTCTGCATTAAATTCTGCAAATCATCCCAACTATTCAACTGAATACTCTTTTTATCCAACGTAATAGTAATTGGTTTAAAGTCTTGGCGTTTATCAATACGCTCCTTGAACATTGCTTTTTTGAAGATTGCGTAATCATTATCATATTCACCATTAAAGATCTTCGCTAATGCGTATGTGTCACTCAGCGATTTCTTATCATTTTTTGCATCCTTAGCATACTTATTCGTAATATAAGAAATAAAACCATCGGACCAACCCTTAGCAGCTAGTAATTCAAAAGCAGTCTTTTTAAAAGTAATCCCACCTGAAACAGAGGTTGAGCTCTGAACTGCCGCGTAATCTGGTGCATACATAGAAATCGTTTGATAACTATTAGTGCCATAACTTCCTGCTTGATAACCACGACTAGCAATAATATTGTTGTCAATGAAATCATCAATTGTCATTAACTTATCAGCAATTTCAGTACTGATTGGGCCAGATACTACATCGGCCTTTTTAGCAGGATCATAACTAATTTGAGAGTACATCAATTGCTTATCTTTAGCCGATTTACCTACCATTGCTTGAGCTTCAGCATAGTCAAGTAAATAAGTTACATCAAAAACCCCATGCATATAATCTTGCAAGTCTTTTCTAGTTTGAAAACGTGATGGGCTTTTATTCGTGGTTCGATTATTATCAGCATAAAAAGTTAATGCAGTATTCAAGCCATAATTTGCAAATGTTCGGTTCCATGGTGATTCAAGTAGTCCTGTAGCGTATGTTTCTACTCCCGTACCCGGACGATGCTGAAATCCATCTAAGTAAATACTATTATCGAAATTATGCGTCATTTCGTGTGACAGAATTCCTATACCACCAAAATTATTTACTACTTGTGCCACATAATAGCGTACTGCATTACCAACAGCATCTGCCGAAAGTCCAGCCGCCTCATACATCTTACCTAAAGGGCCGAAAAATTCTGCAACTGCAGGAATATCGGTATCACGTTTATTTAGCCATCTCCGACCACCTTTTTTGCTGGAATCGATCGCATTATAACTATCCCAGATCTGAATATTTGCGTTGCTTAAGCGCTTCTTTCCCGCTTCATTAACCATCCGATACCAAAAATCAAAATGATCTCTCCATGCAGTAGAAAGTCGGGTAAGTTCTTTATGTACTGCTTGAACTTTTTCTTGATATACCACCGGATCCTTATGGTATTTCACATCAATATATGGTTCATATGATCCAAATATCATCATCCCCAAAGCAGATACAACATACATATCATCGTTTTTAACATTTAAAAGCGGTAAGATATATTCTTGCAGATCTTTATTTGTAGATAAGCGATGATAAATATTGAGATTTAAATCGGGAGCTTCTTTTGATGGAATTTCAACAATATGAACGCCAGTATTTGATCTAAACCACTCTTCATCAGATAGATCTGGAGTCCACTTTTTACGCCAATCTCCTAAGAAAGTAACTAAGTCTGACTGAGTATTTAATAATGGTGCTAATTTATTATTAAAAGCAGTCACAGTATTTGAAGGAGCCAGTTCATCAGTTGACCAGTCTCCAATCTTAGACAACCAATCGATTGAATCCAAATTAGAGCCAAAAGCCTTTGGATCAAACATCATTACTGGTAAGAGTTGCTTGTCTCCATATGAAACGTTATACCAACGATTAATGTAAGACATCCCCACCATAATAGCACCTGCATTATCGCTAACCCTTTGATTAGCAGTATCTATATTATCGGTGTGTTCAAGAAGTTGCGGTACTAAAGTAGGCAATTGATTATATACTTCATTAAAGCTATCCACTAAACTACTACTAGTTAGTTGAATATGATTCCAGTTTCTAAGAACTTGTTTTGGATCCCCATCAAAGGCATCATACTTAACTTGTTTTAAGCTATCTGTAACAGATTTAACAAGATCAGCATCAACTTTCTTTTCTGTTTGGACTGGTTGCTGATCACTAATAGTAGCATCAGAGATGTTATTTTCTTTATTGTTGATATCTTGTTTTAAAGTATTCGCTTCATTATCTACATTATTTTGATCATTTTTTAAGTCTTGGTTGACGTTTGTAGTATCGACATCTGAATCTGTTTTAGTCTCTGTAGTTGTCTGACTTGTTTTGTCATCCTGAGAATTGTCTTGCGAATTTATAGTTTCTACCTTTGCAAGGTTATCATTTGTATTTTCTATAACAGTAATTTCATTTTTATTTTCTGAGGTCTGATTTTCAGTCGTTTGAACTTGTGGTTCACTATCAGCATGAACAGTCGTTGTTGTAGCAGCCATAAACGCTAATCCTACAGCAACAGAAGTTAATCCAACACTAAGCTTACGCAAAGCATATCGATATTGAGAATGTTTTTGCATATTAATTCTAGGCCTCCAATTTTCTATAATTTAAGTTATCTTTTAATTATAACTTAAGTTATACTGATTTTAAATAAGTTAACTTCACTTAACTGAGAACTAATAATGCCATAGAAAAAATAAAAAAAATGAGGTATGAACTCGAATATATTCATACCTCATTTTTATATACTATTGTTTATCAATTCTTTTGCATGCTTAAGAATTGGTAATTCTCGATTGGTAATCAATTGTCCCAACTTAGTATCAATTTGTTTTCCATATGCAGCAACTGCTTCTTCATAGGTTAATTTTAAAGTCAATAAGTGAAAATCATCAATTTCTGCTTGCGTTAAGTGTTTTTCACCAAAAGAATTTATTTTACATAAAAAGTAATTGTTAATATTATGCCAATGAATTAAGTTATAGTAGTCACTTACCGTACCGATTTTACAAAGAATATTAACGTTGGCACCTAATTTCTCTTTCAGCTCTCTTTTAAGTGCTGTTATTAGGTCTTCGCCTGATTCAACCCCACCACCAGATGTTTCAATGAAAGTGCCCGTACCAAAAATATCGTCTCTATGAACTTTTACAAAATAATAGTTCTGTTGCTCATCTACTACAATAGCTCGAACAATTTGCCGATCATGATCAATATTAGTCTTAGGCCACTGCGTATCTTGCAGTTCAAGTTTTAATTCTTGTATGTTTATTCCTCCTTTTTAATTTAGGCTATTCTGATAATTATGACGCAAGCTACACGGATTTTAAATAGGTTAATTTTGCTTAACTAACGGTGCCATAGAAAAATCGAAAAATATTTTCTCCAATAAAATATTTTAATTACTCTTTTGACCTTACTCAAAACAAAAACCTCATTGAATCCCGGCTTATTACACCAAGATCTAATAAGGTTTTTAATCTATAATTTTCAAATATCTTTATACTTTATCACTATAACCTTAGTTTAAATCTAACTTCTGTAAAATCTCATCATAAACTTTATCTGCTCCCATACCTGTTAAAAGTGGCAAACCGCTGATCACCTTATCTTTAACATCATCAGGAACTACAGTTGTGCTTACAAAAGCATCATAATCATCAATATTATTAATTTGTTCCGCAATATTTCCTTTTAACAATTTTACCTTGTCTAAAACACCTTTAGATTCTAAAAAATCACGAATTTTACCTTCTACTACTGTAGATGTAGCAACTCCACTACCACAAACAACCATTAAAGTCTTCATAATAAATTTCTCCTTGTAAAATCTAACTTATAGCGTATTTTCATTTTTCGCTTTATGGAATTTGTTAAACCAAATCATAAAACCTAACGTTACTATTCCAATTAAGCCAATTCCGCCCCAGGTCATTAACTTTCCAAGACCAACAATTAACCAGGTAGTCCATACACCACCATCACTCATAACTGTGATTGAACTAGCACCTTGTAAGCCAAAGTGTGCTGCTTTAGCTGAGGCTGTGACAAATGGAGCTACCCAAGAAGCGATGTATAAAGTAATGATAACATCTACTACTCCTCCAATAAGCGTTCTAAAAATATCTCCACCAAATACAGCTGCCATAATAGCAATCATATATGGAATAGTAGCTAAGTCTCCAAATGGAAGGGTACTGTTTCCTGGTAAAATAACTGCAATTAACAAAGTAATTGGTACTAAAATCAAAGCTGAGGAAAGAACTGTCTCATTACCAGCAGCTAAAGCACTATCCATCCCTATGTATAAGTTTCTACCAGGGAAACGTTTCTTAATAAAATCATTTGCACCTTCAGAAATTGGAGTTAAGCCTTCCATTAAAAGTGACACCATTCGCGGCATTAAAACCAAAACTGCAGCTGTAATCACTCCTAGTTGAAGAACTTTTGCTACTGAATATTTTGCTAGAATCCCAATTACAATCCCTATGATTAATCCCATAACAGAAGGTTCACCGAAAACCCCCATTCTTTTTTGAACTGTTTTAGGAGTAATTTTAATCTTGTTCATTCCAGGAATACGATCCATTAGCCAATTTAATGGTAAGGCTAGTAAAAATCCTGGATCAGAAGCTCCCTGAGGAAATGAAATTCCGGGTAAGCCATATTGTTTTTGAATATATGGAGCCGACATGTCTGCTAGCAGATAAATAATCATGATATGCACTACCATGGTAAAAATTCCGAGTGCAAAATCATTTGTAATTGCATAAACAATCGAGCCGGTAAAAGCTATATGCCAATAATTCCAAACATCAACATCTAATGTCTTAGTTAATCCAATTAAAAGTAAAACAATATTTGTAATAACTCCAACTGGAATAGCTAAACTTCCAAGTACCGTACCATATGCTACAGCAGAGCCTGCTGGCCAACCAATATCCAATGTTGAAAGATGTAAGCCAAAATTCTTAACCATAGCTTGTGAGGCAGGCCCTAAATTCTTTGTTAGCAATTCAATTACTAAATTCAGTCCTACAAATCCAATACCAACAGTTAAGCCTGCTTTAAAAGCTTTACCTGGTTTTATCCGTAAAATTAACGCAAAAACAAATAAAAGTATCGGGAGCATAACACTAGCTCCAAGGTTAACAAACCATTGCAAACCTGAACTAATCGCATTCATAATCTTATCCTCTTAATCTAAATTAATAATGCCATTTTTCTTCATCACTAAAATAAATTCATCAATTGAAGTAATACTTTGAAGAGCATTCATGGCCTCTTGATTTTGAAAGAGAGCCATTAATTTCTGTAACATAGTAAGCTGACTATCTGATTGCTTCAAAGCCAGCATAAAAATCATATTAACTGGAATTTCAGTATTGTCTCCCATTTGATGAAAGGTAATTGATTCTTTTAAACGCATAAATCCAATCTGAGGAACAATAACTTTATCTGGATCACAGTGCGGAATGGCTACTCCCATCGTTTGTGTCATTAATCCTGTTGGAAAGCTGGATTCGCGTTTTAATATAGCCGGTGTGTACTCTTTAGTTACAGCTCCGACTTTGTATAACTCATCGGCCAATTCAGTCAATGCTTCAGTTTTAGTCGAAGGATTTTTGTCAAAAAGTACAACTTTTTTATCAAAAAGCATCTTTTTCTCCTACACTTAAATTAAATAATTTTTCTAATTCTTTAGAAGATAATGTAGGGTCTTGAAGACTGCTAATTATCTTCTCATCTACTAAACAATTAACTAGCGATATGATTGAACTATCATCAGGGCATGAAAATATATAAATAGCAATATTGATACCATTACTAGTAAAATAGCTAACAGGTTTATTCAATTGACTCACGATTACTATGCTTTCAGTAATTTCATGCGTTACTATGTGGGGCATTATTACATGTTCAGAAATCTGCACACTTCCTAGAGCATCCCGTTCATGGAGTAAGTTTAATAAATTAGTGCTTAGTCCAGATGAAAGATCAAGACTGGAAATAGTTTGCTGAAGCCATTGTTCATAATTGCTAATATTATTTAGTTTCACTAACTTTATTTTCATTCAAATACCTACTCAATCTATTTTTATCCTGAGTATTGAACATAGCACTGGAAAGAATAACCTGTTCATTATTTTGAGGAAGGACAGGAATGGTTGAAATAATAAGGTCAAGATCAGCGTATTGAGTAGAATTTTTTTCATACTCATTTTTAGAAATAGTTCCTATTAAATCTAAATCGGGAAAATTTCGATGAATCTTTGCATATAGTAGTTTTGAAGTGCCTATCCCACTAGCACACATTACGATAGCTTTTTTTGTAAAGTTAGTTTCTTCAAAGTATTTAGCGAAATACAAAGTTAGAAAACCAATTTCATCATCACTAATTTTCCATGGTAAATATTTATTGCTATAAGCTTTAGAGCTTAAGGTCTTTAATTTACTAAATGTTTCTCTATATTCGCTTTTTATATCATCAAGTAATTTGTTAGCAATTATAATGTGATTATTTAGACGGTTATACATTGGACGAATATGACTAATCAAATCACTTTTTAAAGCTTTTGTTTTTGGATTATTCACATCTAAGTTAAAACCTGCAATGTAATAATTAGCTAGACGTTTTGAATCTGCAGAAATCTTATCATCAATGGCAAAATCATGATTGTAACGCATAGAGATAAGATACTCTAATAAATAGTAGATTTCGGCAGTAGGTATTTCTCGGTGAACATAATCAGCAGTATTATGAATTACGTCATTACTAACTTTCCAAAAAATAGAATTATGTTCTTTTAAGTGATGATATTTATTTCCAATGTTTATTTTGTCTTTATACTGAACTGTTTTTCCTCTTCTAAATCTTTTGATTAAAATATATAAATCGCTGATTGTAAAATTAAATTGAACACTTGATAAAAAATAAAAAGTCCATTCGGACCTGTTTGATAGAATGTTAATAACCACAAAAACTTTCTATTGGAGGTCAAAATGGACTCTTTACATTCTACCATGAACCAGCACGTTAAAGGCAAGCATTTATCATTTGAAGAGCGAGTTATTATTCAATTGCGTTTGAAAGATGGCTATTCTTTGCGTGCAATTGCCCGTGAACTTAACTGTTCTCCTTCTACTATCAGCTATGAGGTTAAGCGTGGCACTGTAAAACTGTATCATGGTAAAGTCAAAAAATATAAGGCTACTCAAGGGCATGATGCATATAAAGCTCATCGTAAAAATTGTGGGCGCAAATCAGACTTTCTCAGGAAAGCTCAATTCATGCGCTATGTCCACAAGCATTTTTTTAAAGATGGCTGGTCGCTTGATGTGTGCAGTAATCGTGCTACTGCTGTTGGCGAATTCGCTAGCAGCGATGTTGTCTGCACCAAAACTCTTTATAATTACGTTGATCAAGGCTTATTAGGAATTTATAATTACGACTTGCCAGAGAAGCTTAAACGCAATACTAAGCTTCATCGTATTCGCAAAAATAAGAAAAAACTTGGCAGAAGCATTGAAGAACGTCCTAAAGAGATCAATAAACGTAATGAATTCGGTCATTGGGAATGCGATTTAGTTCTCGGACATAAGAGCAAAGATGATGAGGTACTGCTAACCTTATCTGAGCGTATGAGTCGTGAGTTTTTAATTCTTCGTATTCCTGACAAGACTTCTGTCAGTGTCATGCAGGCCTTTAAAGAACTCCAAAGGCAATACAGCGAACATTGGAATGATATTTTTAAAACCATTACCACTGATAATGGCTCAGAGTTTGCAGATCTTTCCAACCTAGAAAAAGTATCCAATACACTGGTTTACTATGCCCATCCTTACACTTCTTGTGATAAGGGAACAGTTGAAAGACACAATGGTCTTATTCGCAGATTCATTCCTAAGGGAGAAGCAATAGCTAACTATTCTTTACAAGACATCATTAATATTGAAACCTGGTGCAATTCTTTGCCAAGAAAGATACTGGCCTATCATACACCAGATGAAATCTTTGAAAGAGAATTAGATCTAATCTATCAAGCAGCTTAACTAAAAGTGTTCAATTTATTATTGCAATTTGCGAAAATATATAAATGAGAAAAAATATTTACATTATAGGGATAAGGAACAGTAGTATGAAGTGATTTTTGAATCCATTCAATTTGTGTAGTTAAAAATTGATTATCATAGCTACTCAAATCTTCAAATTCATTTGCCAAATCACTGATACTTTCCATATTCATTGCTTTACTTTGAATAAGTGCATTATTAATTGCTCTACGTATATTTTCTTCTTCACCTTTTATAACTACGTAATTACCTTCATGGGCTAATTTTAAGCTATATTTTTTTAATAATTCGCTGATTGTAAGTAAATCTTGGCGAATCAACTCGGTACTTACATAATATGAAGCATAAACGTCTTTGACATTAACCGACAATGGTGCACTAAAAAGCAATTTAATGATTATTTCATTTCGTCTTTCCAAAGGTGACTGAATCATTAAGTGGGGCTTTTCGTGAAAACCATCACTTAGCTCCAGATACTTTTCATAATCCAAAAGATATCCTTTCCCTCTTTCAGATTTAATAATCGGAAAGTCGTAAGTTTGGTTTATTTTATTCACTGCTCGATAAATGGTTTTAGATGAAACACCAATAATTTGGGCCAATTCTTGTGACGTCATAAAACGTCCAGACTTTACTAAAATGCTAATAATTTTACTGCTATTTTTAGACATCATTCCTCCCTCCTTACCTTAAGTTTAGCAATTGCTAATGGTCACGAAAGTAAAAAAATGTCCATTTCAACAGACATTTTTGTCCCTTAATTCACATAATTTATATTTATACATAAAACTGAGACTATAAAAATAGCATGATTACTGAAAGTTAGAGTAATCATGCTATTTTTATAGTCTAATTGTAATCAGCAATCCAAGAATTCAGCCTTCGATTTTCTATACTTAAAAGTACGCAAAAGATAATTTCAACCCCTACCATACTCATTGACAAAATAGCAGGATCAAAATTAAGTCCAATGATTAATGCAAAAAATGGAATAATAATTGATAAAACAAAATATACTTTTGATCTATATAACCAGCTAAACGGCATTAAATGCGCACCAAAAATAATTGCCAATACCATAATCATCTTTTCAGGAATTGTAGGATAAATCCACATTGCAATTAATAAATAAAGCAATTGATTTAGTGAGAAAAGAAGGCCTAAATTGGACAAAGGATTATCTTTATTTTGAAAATCCACATTAATTATTTTTGAAATTAAAAATGATAGTGGTAATAACATCCCCGTACAAATAAAGGCAAAAAGATTCTTAGTAAGAATTGGCAATCCAGAAAAATAAATTACCGTCATTGCACACCAAATAACTACTGAAGCCAAAATAAAATGTAGACCTCTTTTTTGCTTTTGAGCACAATCTAGTCTATATTGATCGAGTTGTTTCATAAATTGTATCCTCGTTATTGGTCTTAAGATTTTATATCATTATTTTCTAAAACTGATAAACACTTTTCAATCTCTTCGGAAGTCAGTACATCACTATATTCTTGCAACATTTCTGATCGAATCTGCTCTGCGCTAATTCCAAACTTCTTTAGCATAGAAATATTGTCCTTTAGTCTTTTAATACTTTCTTCTTTTAGTGTCTTGTTTCTTGTTGCTTCTGCTATATCATCGAGCTTGTCTTGAAATGTCATCACTTGCTTCATCCTCTCTGGACTTCTTGAAAAATCCACCATCGAATCTTGCAATTGTTTTGCATAGCCTTTTTTATGACTAAAAATACCTTGCTCCAAATCAAAAAATTGCTGCATATCTGGTGTTACTTGGCCTTTTATTCCTTTTGGGTTAAGCATAACTAAGTGGGTACCATTTTGCAAGAATAGATCTTTAGTCTCATTAAATGCAATTCCCTTAGAAGTATATTTTTTATAACCATATCCAAATGGATCCTCAGTAAAAATAAAGATAATATAGGTTTCTACTAGATCCTTATAATTAGTACCTTTAGGTGTATAAGAAACATCAAGCACATCTTGATAATATCTAATCCTTTTTCCTAGTTCATTTGGAACTGTAATTTGCATTTCGATATCAAAAATTCTACCTTGATTATCTTTTGCCAAAATATCTGTGACGATTGCTTTAGAATTTAAGTATTCATGCATCTTTTTTTGTGTTTGAAACTTGATCTCCACAATATTTAATTCTGGTAAAGCTGCTTGTACAAACCTCAAACAATTATCTTTCTGCTCCATCACCCATTTAAACACTGGGTCCATAGTGATTCTTACCTGTTGTAGAATTTCTTTTTCATTCATTTGCTTTTCTCCAAATTAATATTTTTCAATATTAATTACGCAAAGAATCACTTTTTTTCAGAAAAAAATATCTAAAAATTACTCTTACCCAAACACTTCGGCTGCCGCAATCACATCCAGTAGTGCCTCATCTACCTTATCTCTTCCATACGCATCAAGAAAGCGATCACGATACTTATTAGTTTTCAAATTAAACCAGAGTGTCCAAATGCCCCAAAACAAATCAATATGTCGATCGCCAACTCCGCTGCAATCAACATCAATGAATCCTGAGAACTTCCAATTATCAAGAATAATATTTGGTAAACAATAATCCCCATGGAGTAAAACTTTGTCCTGCAAAGCATCTTTTCCTGCTTCCAAAACCTGATGTGCCTCTTCTGCTGATCGGTAACCAAAACTATCAGGAAAAGCCGACTTATCATAATTTCCTGTTTGGTAGTTTTTCTCGGTAGTTGCTAAATACTCACTAGTTTTCTCCATAACCGGACAATCAGTGTAATCTGTTTCATGCAGTCTTCTTAATTCGCAAGCAATGGCATCACATAAGCGTTCCGAATTTGCGAGATATTCTGAATAAACACAGTCTTCGCCCTTCACTGCCCTTGTTAAAAGCCAATCATAATCATTTGCAGTATAATCTAATACTTCTGCGCTAAGTCCCTTTGAATAAAAGTACTGCGTCATCTTAGCTTCTTTTTCTAACTTTCCCAGTCTAGCTCTTTTTAAATAATAGCCCTCATCTTTATCTACAAAATAGACCCTTGCTTCAGGTGAAGAGGAACTGTTATAAATTGGTGATCCAGAGATAAAATTTCTAATCTCGGTTGGTAAAACTTCTGGAATCTGAGTAATTAAAGTTTTTTTCATATATTTAATCCCATGGGTAAAAATGAAGTATACAAAAGTAATAATTACAACTCTCCATAATAATGATGCAAAATATAATCAGATGTTCTCTTTAAAGTTAGATAGTCAATATTATTAGAGAAAAGCATTATCATTTGCTTAGTTTTGTAGTCAGCCACAAAGCAGGAATTATATCCCGGAATACTCCCCTCTGCGCGAATTATATTTCCCTTAAAATATACTCCGCCAAAGTAAGCTACCTCTTGACCTTTAGTTTGCTGAGAAAATTGGTTAATCATCTTAGGGTCTTTTAAAACTTCGTTATAAACGAATTTCCAATAATCATTTGGAGATATAAATAAATTTCCTGCTCCAAAGTCAGAAGATGTAGTCACTGTTACTGTATGCCAGCTAACATTTTCGTTTAATGGTTGCGGAATTTCTTTTTTATTAACTTCGGAAAAATCTTTTATCTGGTTAAGATGAAGAGGCTTAGCAAATTGCTTTTGAATGTAATTATTATAAGTTAAATTACTTTCTCGACTAATAATTGCTGCTAATAATTCATAGTCCACATCCTGATAATCCCAAGTATGAAGATGATCATATTGCATATGATCAAGCATATACGCAATTTGTTCTTGCTGGTTTTTAAGCGGAGCAGATGGACGAGCATTATTAATCAATCCACTTGTATGATTCATTAATTCCCGAATCGTTATATCACTGCTTCCTGGAACTTGAGGGAAATATTTAGCTAAAGATGTATTCCAATTGAGTTGCTTTTTTTGTTGAAGTTGGTAAATTCCAGTCCCCGTCATAATTTTTTGTAAAGAAGCAGTTGGAAACAATTGATTAGCCTTCACTATCTTTTCTTTATTAGTAGTTTCGTTATTTTCCACTACAACTGGTTTTCCATCTTTGCCACTGACTAACATTACCCCATTAATATGATGAGACTTCATGTAGCTTTTAAGCTCTTTCGGTGTATTTCGACTTCCTGGACTCATCTTATCGGTCGGTATTACAAATAAAAGTAATGAAAAAGCACAAAGCGCCATGATAGTATATAGAACAAATTTTTTTAGATGATGCATAATATTTTCCTTTTCGTGTTATGCCAGTTTTTAATAGAGCTTTTTCGTTTATTATCTTTCTTTAATTGTAATTCTTGAATATCAAAATCCTCAACCCTTTTGAGACAAAAAAATGCTGCATGTTTTTTACAAAGCATACAGCATTTTTTTATTTTAATAATCGTTATTTCTTCTCCAGTACTGCTACAACTTCAACATGCAGTGACTGGTTTCTGACAATTGCACATTGGGGCTAAACGGTCATGTGGCGCGGTTGACTATGTCTGTGTAATGGTAGCTCTTATATCCACACAACCGTTATGACCCATGGACTTAAGCATTTTCAACGTTACTCAGAGTTAAGAATTTTAATCAGTCTGTGGAAACCTATTGGTGCCATAAATCAAGACAGTGAGTTTGTGAGAAACTCTAACAAGATGCTACCTGTACCAAACATAAGGTTTGCCGTCGATATGTTGAAAATTATCTTCTCTTAAATATATAAATTTGCCATTTACGATTTCATACGTCTTATTGTGATCTTCATCTTTTAAAAGATTACCACTACGAACTAACCTCACATTAGGGTAATAATCATTGTCGTAGTAATACTTTTTGTCATCACTCCAAAGTGTGGTACCGTCATCCACTTTATAAAATTCATCCCTCAATTTAAATCACCATCTTATTCTGTCTTTCAATTGGTAACCAGTACCTTGTAAAGTATAAAGAATTCTCACATTCCTTACTCACTGAATTTAGTTCAGGGTGAAAAGTATTCTCCTCTTCCGCTTTACTTATATCTTGAAACTTCCAATGAAGATCAAAACCCTGCATAACATAATTAATACATTTTCTCCCAAAAATCATTGAAGATTTTAGTACTGGATAAATCGATAAATATATTTCATTAGTAAAATGATTAGGATCAAAAAAGCATTCTTGAGGATACTTGTGAATTATACTTTGAAGAAGATTCCAAGTATTTTCACTGAGTATCATATTTACCATAGTTTTAGAGTTCACTTCCTGCGGAATATTATTGTGTTCGATATCATTACGCAGTGGCTTATTACAAGATTTAAAAAGTTTTGGAAGTCTGCATTTTCTAATTTTTGACAAAATAATAGAAAACGTCTCTCGAAACTCCTAACCAGGTCCGAAGACGATCACCACTAGGATCATCCCAGAATTTCATTTTTTCTTGGGCAATTCGTCCTGGTGCTTGACCAATAATATTTATTCTGGCAGATGAAGAAGCATAGTAAAGTGACTTGATCCCTTGCTTTGTAAAAGATTCATTATCAGGATCTGCTTGAATTTCTTGAAAAATTTTTTGAAATTCACTTTGCATATAATATGACCCGCCTTTCTCTTATTTTCTAAACTGATATAACGTGTATATTATCAACTAAGCAATAATTGCCTAATTAAACTAATTTTCGAATAATTCAATTCGACGTAATTGACGTTTCAGTTGACCTTGCTTTTCTAATAAAGCAAATTTACGAGACAGGGTCTCAGGTGTTGTTCCAAGGTATAAGGCTAAGTCCTTCATTTTTAAGGGTAAGGTAAAATTATTTTTACCAATTTCATCTGCATATGTTTGTAAATACTTTAATAACCGGTCTTCAACCTTCGGCAAAGCCAACAAGTGAATTTGTTTTTGCATTTCCGAAACTTTAACAATATTTAGTTCCAATAATCGAATACTTAATTCTGGCTGTTTATGCATCAGCTTCAGTAGATCCTGCCGTTTTAATAAACAAATTTCACTGTGTTCCGTAGCCTCGACGTAATTATTGATATTTTTTTGACCAAAAAGCCAATTCTCACCAATATAATCACCTGTATGCAAGATTTGCAAAACATTCTCATAGCCGTCTTCATCTAAGGTGTACTGCTTAGCGTTACCATCAGCGACAATTACTAAATTATCATTTATCGTTGGATTAATTATCACTTTACCCTTTTGATAGTTTTTATGCTGAACTAATTTTTCGATTTGCATCTTCTCATCCTGAGGTAAGGCATTAAATAGTGGTACTAAGTTAACACATAAATCAGCCATTAAATTCATCGTCCTTTAATTAAAAGTCATCATCGTCGTCTTCGACATACAATCCTTCTTTTAGTTCATGACCTAAGAAGTCTTGAGTTACCCGAATTTGCTCCTTAATCCAAGCCATTAAATTAATTAAATTAGCAGATAATTCTAGCCAACTTTCATTGTTAGCTAAAGCAATTGCCTTAGTAATGAAGAGCGTTTGCGTATCAAAATCTTTTACCAAGGCAACCAATTGCTTATCACCTGCTAAATATTTACTACTGCCATCTTCTTCTAGCATAGTATATTCCTTAAATTGAGCTGTAATTATTGGAATACTTTCACCATTATTAACCAATAAGTGATTCAATTGGTCAAATTCCTGACGTTCATAAGCAATCCAACCAGCAGCTTTTTCGCCTAAAAAAAGACTAGCAGATCCTTTAGCAAATAAGTTAGCTTGGTTAATCTTTAAAGAATGGATTAACAAGTTAGAAATAATGTGACCAGTCATAGCAGCTGCAGTTGGCTGATGGTGATCAAGGTCGCTTTGCTTCAATTCCGCCTGGTATTTTTCTT
The DNA here is from genome assembly GCF_014058685.1 of Lactobacillus johnsonii. Lineage (NCBI taxonomy): Bacteria > Bacillati > Bacillota > Bacilli > Lactobacillales > Lactobacillaceae > Lactobacillus > Lactobacillus johnsonii. The sequence goes on from NZ_CP059055.1 coordinate 1,526,752, forward strand.
CTGCATTCATCAGTTAAGCTCCTTTTCCTTAATTCCTTGTACTTCATAACCCATTTTTTCAATAGCTGTCTTGACGTCAACAGTTTTAGTCTTATCAGGATCCAGCGTAAATTTTAGCTTTCCTGCATTGAATAAAACTTTTATTTGGTCGGTTCCATCCAAACTACCAACCGCCCTTTCAATTTTGCTTAAGCATGAAGGACAGGTCATGCCAGATAATTTCATCATTACTTTTTCCATGATTAAATTCCCTCTTCCTTATTAATTTACATATCTAATGCTACTTTGTTTTGTTGATTATAAACTTGATGATCATCAATTTTTTGTTGAAATTTGATTAATCTCATTCCGTTCAAGATAACAATTAAGATACTAAATTCATGAATAAACATCCCACTTGCCATTTCAACATAACCCGCAAACAAACCGATGAACAACAATAAGACTGTCAGTAAAGCCATCCCGATATTTTCATTCATGTTCAAAATTGTCTTCTTGGATAAGCCAAGGGCATAAGCAATCTTCCGCAAGTCATTTTTAACTAAAACTATGTCTGAAACTTCAATAGCAACATCCGTTCCACTACCAACGGCAATTGCAACATTAGCATTAGCTAAGGCCGGACTATCATTGATCCCATCACCAATAAAAGCAATATGGTGTCCCTTAGCTCTTTCTTTTTTAACAAAAGCAGCCTTGTCTTGTGGCAACATTTGACCATGAACTTCATCGATCGACAACTTCGCCGCAATTCGTTCAGCAGTTTCTTGATTGTCTCCAGAAAGCATAACTAACTTTTTAACTCCTAATTCTTTTAAGCGGGTTAAAGCAGCATTAGCTTCTGGGCGCAATTGATCTTTAATGCCAAAAACAGCTAATTGACTTTGGTCTTCATTAGCAAAAGCGACAATTGAATTACCTAATTGACTCAAATGATTAATTGTCTTATCCAATTTTGCATTAATACGGGTATTTTCAACGATTAAGTCTTGGTTACCTAAATAATATTTTTGATTATTTAAAATGGCGATGATTCCCTTACCCTTAACAGTTTCCACTTTAATTGAAGCTGGCTTTTGTTTATTTAATTTGGCAATTGCCTGAGCTAAGGGATGGTTACTTTGACGCTCAATTTGAGCAGCTAATTTAATAATTTCATCTTTGGACCCATTTAATACCTCAATTGCACTAACTTCTGGATGTCCAACAGTCAAAGTGCCGGTTTTATCAAAAGCAATTTCATCAATCCGGTGAGTTTGATCCATTACTTGCGACCCTTTAAACATAATGCCGCTTTTAGCACCATTACCGATACCAGCAACTGTAGATACTGGTACACCAATAACTAGAGCACCTGGACAGCCCAGCACCATGACCGTAATAGCTAACTTAAGATCTTTAGTAATTAGGCCCACAGCAATCGCAATTACAAGTACGGCAGGAGTGTAATATTTGGAAAACCGATTAATTAACTTTTCTGTATGTGACTTTGTATCTTGTGCTTCTTCAACCATTTCAATAATTTTACCGAAAGTCGTATCTTCACCGACTGCGGTAGTTTCGACAGTCAATGTACCGTTTTCAAGGATAGTTCCTGCATATACTTCATTACCGGCTTTTTTATTAACTAATTTAGATTCACCGTTAACACTGGCTTCATTAAGATAACCGGAACCTGAAATAACCTTGCCATCGACTGGAACCTGATCACCAGTTTTAACTAAAATCTTCTCCCCAGGATCAATGAAATCGACGTCTTCTTTCTCAGTTGAGCCATCATCTTGAACAACTAACGCAGTCTGTGGTGCCATTTTGGTTAAATCAGCAACGGCTGACCGGGTTTTCTTTAGGGTTAATTCTTCCAGTACATCTCCTAACATGAATAGCCAAGTAACAATGGCTGCTTCATTAAATTTACCAATAATGAAGGCACCGATTACCGCCAGCGATACTAAAACATCAATAGAAATTAATTTAACCCTTAAAGATGAAATAGCCGTCAAAGCAATTGGAAGTACTCCGACAATCCCCACGATAAGCATCAAAGCCTGGTATGGTAAATTCATGTGCAATAGCCATTTAGATCCTTCAGCAAGCAACAGCAGAATAGTATTAACAAGCAAAAGCTGCTTTTTGTACCTCATAAAAAATTGTTGTAACTTAATCATTTTTCCCCTCTCCCTTTCTTGACACTACACATTATAGGTAAAAAACAATTTAGGTGACTTGACTATTATCAAGATACTAGTGTCTTTTTATATTTATCTTTTAAGCAAAAAATCACAGTTTTATCGTGTAAATTTCGTTTAATAAAAGAGAGAATATACAAAAAAGACTAGAAACCATGCAAAAGGCATGGACTCTGGCTTTCAAATTTCAGTTCTATAAAAATTAATGTGCCAATTTAATCTCTCCAGCAGCAATTGGCAAAGTTGTATGTGCATCATAACTCATAACATTACCGGCAACGCTAGATGGCAATTTAAGATCCGCTGGTACGCCGTGAACATAAACTACTCGTTTGTCTAATTGAAGATCGTCACTACCAAATGCTTGCTTAAATTTTACTTGTAAATCTTTTAATGGGACATCCTTATCATATTCATAATGACCGTATTTATCTGCAAACGGGTAGCCATCATGGGGAATGTTCATTTCTTGTGGTGCATCATCAAAATGAACCATCGTTGTCCCAGATACTGCCTCTGTTTCAGGTAAATCAATAAAGCCATCATGATTCACATCCTGCATTAGCGTCGGAACATGAGCTTGTTTCCCATCTGGAAATCCATGGAAATGTTCCCAATGTTCAATATTGGCAGGCGTATCAAATATTTCCACATGAATATGAAGGCTATTACCATTTTCACTGAATGTTGCTATTCCATGCGCCTGTGCTTCAATTTTATCCGCATTTATTGGTTTAATTTTTGCAATATAGTCAACTATTACTGTTTCTCTCATCAACTTAACCAACTCAACTCCCCAAAACGGACACTTATCTACACAACCTAAAAATCCAGCACGTTGTCCACTCGACCCTCTAGCTCAACAAGCAAAAAGTGTACTAATTCCAATCACCAAAAGAGGAATTAGTACACTTCCGATTACCTAAAAATGCCGTTACGCCGGCATTTATAACCTATTTTTCTGTACGTTCAAGGACTGCTACAGCTTCAACATGAGGAGTTTGCGGGAACATATCAACTGGATCAATTTCATCAAAGTCATAACCTTGTTCCTTGAAGAGTTGCAAGTCACGCACCATGGTTGCTGGATTACATGAAATATAAACAATCTTCTTGGGATTTGTTTCCACAGCAGCGTCAATAAATTCAGGAGTTAAACCTTTTCTAGGTGGGTCAACAAAGATGACGTCAGTCTTTAAGCCTTCTTTAGCCCAGCGCGGCATTACTTCTTCTGCTTTACCTACAACATATTCTGCATTAGTGATGCCGTTTAATTTAGCATTTGCATTAGCATCTTCAACAGCGGGCTCAATGACTTCCATCCCCCGCACTGCCTTAACGTGCTTAGCCACACTAAGCCCAATGGTACCAATACCAGAATAAGCATCGATTACGACATCATCCGGCTTAAGATCAGCTTTTTGAATAGCTAAATCATACAAACGTGGAGTTTGAAGAGAATTAATTTGAAAGAAACTTTGTGGAGAAATTTTGAAACTAACATCTCCAATTTTATCGGTAATTTGTGGTTCTCCCCAAAGCAAGTAATCTTTTTTACCTAAGATCACATTCGTCTTTTTAGGATTATGGTTCAAAACTACGCTAGTTACGCCCTTGATCTCACTAATTTCTTTAGTAACTTCTTTTAATTGTGGAAAATCTTTATGTAAGCATACTAAAATCACCATAATTTCGCCCGTTGCTTTAGAGCGGCGAACTTCAAGATAGCGAACTTCTCCCTTATTATGAATCTCATCATATGCAGGAACATGATTCTTTCTCAAAATGTCGCGTACCTTAATTAAAACTCGGTCAATCTCTGGATCCGTAGTAAAGAAGCTAGTTAACGGCACCAAGTCATGAGAATGTTTTCTAAAAAATCCAATATCAAGCTTGCCATTAACTTCACGTACTGGCACTTGTGCCTTATTCCGATAACCTGTTTCTTCTGGACTAGGCATCGTTTGACCTACTTTAACATTATCTAAATCTGCTTTATGTAGTAAATTAACAACTTGATTACGTTTAAATTCAAGCTGTTTATCATATTTAATATGAGCAAGAGATGCTAGCCCCGTTTGAACCCATTGGCGAAGTTTCACGTTAATCCGATCTGGACTCTCTTTTTTAATTTTTTCAATTTTAGCAAAAGCAAAATTTTTCTTTACTTTTAAAAGTTTGGCAGAAACAATCTCACCTGGAAGAGCGTTATTTACAAAAACCGTCATTCCATCTAGATGAGCAACCCCCATTGCTTCATAAGACAAGTCTGTAATTTCTAAGTCAACTATTTGATTTTTTTGCATAATTCAATCCTCAATATTTAGATACTTGTTACTATTTTACTAAAAAATATTATTGCTTTTTAAAAGAGTACGCACTAAAAATACTTAAGATAATTCCTAATATTAAGCCGCAAATTACTAAGCTCCATGATCCAAAGACAAAGTCGCCTTTTATCCACAGATTATTTAAGAGCATCCCCCAGTCAAATGGCCACCACATGCTCCAAGTTGTATGACTTAAAAACATTGCTAAAATAGATCCTAAAAAACCAATTCCTAATGCAAAATATAGATTAGTAATTCGTACGAGCCAAGAATAAAATGGCACCAGCCATAAAGATGCTAATAAAACTCCAATTATTGAACAAATCATTAAGCTTATTTCTTCGGTACTCGAAAAAATAAAACGAACGCAGATCATCAAAACTATAAAAATCACGCTCATGATACATGCTTGAATAATTCCATGGAGAATTCTCCCAATTTCATAGCTCAATAAGTCTTGTGGAGATGTCAGTATTTCTCTAAATTTTGTAGCTTGCTTTTGATAATAAGTACTAAGACCAACAAGTAGTCCAATTGACATATTTAACCAGAAGTAACTCCATTGGCCCATCATTAATTGAACTAGATATTGGTTATCCCAGAAAACAGCAGTCATCATCAAAACAGCAATCACTGGTAGTAGCCATACTAATAAGCGAACTACACTATGTTTTGTTTTTAAAAATTCAACTTTTAAAATATTAGTCATGCTTTATGCCTGCCTTTTCTAAAGTTGAGATGAATAATTCTTCTAAATCTGTTTCTGGTTCATAATCTTCTTCTAGGAGCAATTTTCCATCACCTAAAATAGCAATTCGATCTGCAACCTTTTGAATTTCAGAAAGCATGTGGCTAGCTATAATTATTGTTTTTCCTTGTTTTTTCTCTAGCATCAAAAGCTCACGCAACTCATGAATACCAAAAGTATCAAGACCATTTGTTGGTTCATCCAAAATAACTAAATCAGGATTTCCCATAAAAGCCAAGGCAATTCCTAAGCGCTGTCTCATCCCTGTAGAAAAGCCTTTGACTTTTTCATGATTATGATCACCAAAACCTAATGTATTTAATATTTGTTCCTGATTTTTATTTTCAATACGGTGAAGTTTTAGTTTTAATTTGATGTTTTCTTCAACTGTTAAGTTATCAAACAATCCAGGCTCTTCAATTAAGGAGCCAATTACTTTTAAATCTTCTCTCTTCCAATTTTTATCTTTGAAAGTAACTACTCCTTCAGTTGGCTTTTCAATTCCACTAATTATTTTTAATAGTGTCGATTTTCCTGCTCCATTTGGTCCCATAATACAGTAGATTTTGCCAGTCGGAACATTAAGGTTAATTTGATCTAGAACACGCTTATGTTTAAAATTTTTTCCTAATTCTTTGGTGGTTAAAATATCATTCATCTTAATCCCTCAATTTAAATTTTTAGTTTTTCTATACCTATCTATTTTACCGCTCAGACCACATAATTCGAAATCTTATTATTTTTATTAATAAATTCATTGACATCTTTTTTTAAGCTTGCTATCATAATTGCAATAATTATCGTCACAGTAGTGCTTATGTTAAGCGTCAGAGAGCTGGTGGTGAAGTGCGAACCAGTCAGGCATAAGTTACGAATTACAACGATTCATCTTTATTCGGCCACAATCAGTGCCGTTACCACCTGATTAGAGTGCTGCAATCTGCAGTAAATAGGTGGTACCACGGTAATGCGTCCTGTTGATTAATTTCAACAGGACTTTTTTATTGGAGGATTTTTATGAAAAAGAAAGTTTCTTTTCCAGAAGCGATCATTATCTTACTCTTGCTTCTACTTATTTTAGGCATTTCAGTTATTAAGTTTGGACTGATGCCGGAAGTTCCCGTTCTATTTACAGTATGTTTATTATTATTTTGGCTTAGAATTCGTGGAAATGATTGGTCTTCAATTCAAGACGGAATCAAAGAAGGAATTGGTGTAGCTATTATTCCAATTTTTATTTTTATCTTAATTGGGGCCTTAATTGGATTATGGATTAAAGGAAGTATTATTCCATCAATCATGGTACTGGGCTTCCACCTAATTAGTGGTCAATTTTTTGTTCCATCTGTCTTTATTGTCTGTTCAATTGTTGGTCTTGCTATCGGAAGTGGCTTTACAACAATTTCAACTGTCGGTATTGCACTCTTTGGAATTGGAGCTAGTATGAATGCTAATCCAGCTCTTGTTGCTGGTGCAATTATTTCGGGAGCAGTTTTTGGAGATAAAATGTCCCCTTTATCTGACTCAACTAATCTTTCTTCTGCAGTTGCAGAAAGTGAATTATTTGCCCACATAAAGAACATGATGTGGTCCACCATTCCTGCCTCTGTTGTTTCTTTAATCCTTTTTTGGATTCTAGGAAACAGTGGTTCAATCGATGCTTCAAAAATTAATCACACCGTTTCTATCTTAGAGCATAACTTTAATATTACTTGGTGGGCAATCGTACCAATCTTATTGATGTTAATCTGTGCATGGCGCAAGATTCCCGCAATTCCTACCTTATTTTTAAACATTACTGTTACAGTCATTATGATTTTTATTCAAAATCCGCACCAATCTATTACTGACTTAACTAACTTAATTATGAATGGTTTTGTAGCAAAAACTAGTGATTCATCTGTTAACGCCCTTTTAACCAGAGGTGGTATCTCCAGCATGATGGATACTGTTGGTTTAATTATTGCCACCTTATCTCTTGGTGGACTCCTCATGAAATTCAATATTGTTCAAACTGCTATGGAACCGCTAGTTGAACATCTCAAAAAACCGGGCCGTTTAGTCATCACTACTATTCTTTCAGGCATTTGTATCAACTTATTTGTTGGTGAACAATACCTATCAGTAATTTTGCCTGGTCGTGCCTTTAAACAAGCTTACGACCGAATTGGGCTTCACCCACTTGCCTTAAGTCGAGTTCTTGAAGATGGAGGAAGTGTAATTAACTACTTAATTCCATGGGGAGTAGCTGGTTCTTTTGCCGCTTCTACTCTCGGTGTTCCAGTTTTAGCCTTCATTCCCTTTACCTTCTTTAGTTTACTTTCCCCACTTTTCTCAATTCTTTCCGGGGTTACGGGGATTGGTTTAAAATGGCAAAAGAATCCTAAAAATTAATTCATCTCATTAAATCCGTACTATATGCGCCTACATAGCAAAATAGTACGGATTTTTTATTGACGAATTTTTAATTACATTGTAAATTATTAGTAATTAAAAAAATATTAAAGAGGAGGAGTTTGATGACAACAAATCATTTTCTAGTACTACAAACTGATTTTGGCTTAAAAGATGGGGCTGTTAGTGCCATGCACGGAGTAGCACATATGGTTGCGCCACATGTTATTGTGTCCGACTTAACTCATGAGATTCCGCCTTATGATATTTGGGCTGCTTCGTATCGTCTATATCAAACTATTAAGTACTGGCCAAAAGGAACGACTTTTGTTTCAGTTGTTGATCCAGGAGTGGGATCTAACCGAAAAAGTATTGCCGCTAAAACCAAAAGTGGCCACTTTATCATTACACCAGACAATGGTTCCTTAACTCATGTTGCAACTTATATGGGGCTAGAAGAAGTACGAGAGATTGATGAACAAAAGAATCGTCTTCCATATTCTTCAGAAAGTAACACTTTTCATGGCCGTGACATCTATGCTTACAATGGGGCTTTATTCGCTGAGGGAGAAAAATCTTTTGAAGATTTAGGTGAAACATTAGATCCAACTTCGGTTGTTAAACTACCACTTACTGAGGCTAGTCTAGAAAACGATCATCTACGCGGATCAATTGATGTTTTAGATATTCGCTTTGGTTCTTTATGGACTAATATTCCTTATGATTTAATTAAAAAGGCGAATATTCAACGCGGTGATAAACTTACTGTTACTATTACTTATCAAGACCAAGTTTATTATCATGATACAATACCTTTTGTCCGGTCTTTTTCCGATGCACCAATCAGTGATCCTTTAATCTATATTAATTCACTAGTTAATGTCGGCATCGCCTTAAACCAAGCTTCATTTGCGGATACGTATAATATTGGTACAGGAAATGATTGGAAAATTGATTTAATAAAAGAATAATTTATTTACGGGGGAAAATTATGAATAATCAAAAAGGCTTATCAGTAAAAAGTGTTGTTGCAATTGGTATTGGGGCTGCCATTTATGTTATTTTAGCTCGTTTCACATCAATTCCGACTGGTATTCCAAACACTAACATTGAAATTGTGTATCCATTTTTAGCATTGCTTGCAACCATTTATGGACCAGTTGTTGGTTTTTCCGTGGGATTCATTGGTCATGCCCTAAGTGATTTCTTAATGTATGGACAAACTTGGTGGAGCTGGGTCCTTGCAACTGCTGTTCTAGGTTTAATTATCGGACTCTATGGTATGCGTCTTGATTTAGAGAACGGTGTTTTCACTACTAAACAAATGATTGGTTTTAACATTGTCCAAATTATTGCTAACGTTGTTTCTTGGTTAATCATCGCTCCAGTTGGAGATATTTTGATTTACAGTGAACCTCAAAACAAAGTTTTCTTACAAGGAGCAACTGCAACCATCACTAACTCAATCTCTATCCTTATTTTAGGAACTATCTTGCTTAAAGCTTATGCAGCAACTAAAGTTAAAAAAGGTAGTTTACGTAGAGATTAATTATGAAAGGTTACTCAATTAATGACAGACCCGATTATCGAATTTAAAGATTTTTCATTTAAATATAACAGTCAAGCAGAACCCACTCTTAAAAATATTAATTTGAAAATTAATAAAGGAGAAAAAATTCTTTTGGCTGGACCTTCAGGCAGCGGCAAATCCACAATTGGTCGCTGCCTTAATGGTCTTATTCCAAATATCGATCAAGGTGAAGTTGAAGGAAAATGTTTAGTGAATGGAAAAGATATCACTAACACAAGTCTTTTTGATTTTTCATTCACTACTTCAACTATCTTACAAGATGCTGATAGTCAATTCATTGGCTTAACAGTTGGTGAAGATATCGCTTTTGCTTTAGAAAATGACTGTCAACCTAAGGATAAAATGCATCAAACTGTAAACCAGTGGGCGGATGAATTAAAAATCAAAGAATTACTTACTCAATCTCCACAAAGTCTTTCTGGGGGTCAAAAACAAATTGTTGCCTTAGCGGGAGTTTTAGTTGATGAGTCACCTATTTTATTATTCGATGAACCACTTGCTAATCTAGATCCCGCTTCTGGGCTTAAAACGATGGCAATTATTGATAAAATTCAAAAGGAACTTAATGCAACAGTTATAATCATTGAACATCGAGTAGAAGAAGTTCTTAGTCAACCAATCGATAGAATTATTTTAGTAAATGAAGGCACGATTGTTGCTGATCAGCCTACTAACGAGCTGCTCCATTCTCATACCTTAGAAAAAATTGGCGTTAGAGAACCACTATACCTAAAGGCTCTTACAGCCGCTAATGTAAATCTAAGTTCTATTAAAGAATTAGACAAAATATCAACCCTACCTGTTTCTGAACAAATCAGCGATAAATTAGCAGCTTGGACTAAACAAACTAAAATTACCAAAAAAGAAACAGATAATTTACCATTATTAAAATTAGATCACGTTGGTCATCAATATAGCAAGAATCAGCCCTATCCCTTAAAAGATATTTCTACTACTATTAATCAAGGCGATTTTATTTCAATAGTTGGACAAAATGGTGCAGGTAAGACTACCCTTTGCCGAACTATTTGTGGTTTTATTTCTAACGAAGGAAAAATCACTCTTAAGGACCAGAATTTAAGTGACTTATCAATTAAAGAGAGAGCCGAAAAAATTGGTTACGTAATGCAAGATCCTAACCAAATGATTTCTCAAAAAATGATCTTTGATGAAATTGCTCTGGGTTTACGTTTACGCAATGTTGATGAAGAAACAATTAAGCAAAAAGTTAACCAAACGTTGAAAATTTGTGGACTGTATCCCTTTAGACATTGGCCAATTTCTGCATTAAGTTTTGGACAGAAAAAGCGTGTCACAATTGCTGCAATTTTGGTCTTAGAACCAGAGATTATTATTTTAGACGAGCCAACTGCCGGTCAAGACTGGAAGACATATACGGAAATTATGAGCTTTTTAAAGCATCTAAACACTATGGGAAAAACAATCATTATTATCACGCATGATATGCACTTGATGCTTGAGTACACTAGTCGATCTTTGGCATTTACTAAGGGAAAATTAATTGCAGATACTACCCCAATTGAATTATTAACCAATCAAGATCTAATTAAAAAAGCCTCATTAAAACGAACTAGTCTTTATGACTTAGCAAAACATTATAACTTACCTGATCCAAATAAATTTGTGCAGGCCTATATTAATTTTGAACAACAAAATTGGAAGGATGAATATTATGAATGATAGTAAAATTTTGGGTTACCAGCCTGGTAATAGTTTTATTCATGCTCTCAATGCTACTACAAAAATGATCTTTTTAATTCTAGTATCTATTGCTTGTATGGTTACCTATGATACACGCTTCTTGATTGCTATCTGTATCCTATCCTTAATTTTGTTAAAAGTTGCTGGTATCAAATGGAAGCAAGTTTCTTTTATTGTTAAATTCATTATTGTTTTTGCCATTATTAATATCATCGCTGTCTTTATTTTTCAACCAACTTATGGTGAGACGCTCTACCATTCAAAAACCGTTCTAATCAATGCCGGATACTTTACTTTAACTGCACAGGAACTATTTTATTTATTTAACGTAATTTTGAAGTATATCTGTTCTATCCCATTGGTTCTCCTCTTTTTATTAACTACTAACCCTAGTCAATTTGCAGCTAGTCTAAATAAAATTGGGGTCAGTTATAAAGTTGCCTATGCGGTTTCTCTAGCCTTACGCTATATACCTAATATTCAGGAAAGTTACTGGTCAATTTCTGCAGCTCAACAAGCAAGAGGAAATGAACTTTCTAAAAAAGCTTCTCTTGGAAAAAGAATTCATGGAACTTTAAATATTGTTACTCCACTTATTTTTTCAAGTCTTGATCGTATTGATACAATTAGTACCGCAATGCAGCTTAGACGATTTGGTTCTAAAAAGAAACGTACCTGGTATGTTGCAGAAAGTTTCAACTTGGCTGATTATCTAGTTACTACTCTGGCCTTTATTCTTGTGCTAGTTGTAGTTTTACTCTTTAAAGTTAACTCTGGACGTTTCTATAATCCTTTTGTATAAAAGTTTCTTTTAGTGCAAAGATAAGTTAAAATATACTAATAAAAAGAAAGAGGGAGAGCTTTATGAATAACTTTTCACAAGAACCAGAACGCCGTACAATTGTCGACGTAACGGGGTTAAATAGATTCTTAAGCAGAATGTACGGCATGATGACAATTGCTGTTTTAGTATCTGCCTTAAGTGCTTACTTAACAATGACTGTCTTTAGAACACAAGTTATGACTTTATTTGCTAGCAATCCAGCAATGACTTGGATTTTATTGCTAGTTCCACTTGCTTTAACTTTTGGAATTAGTTTTAGAGCAACAAGAAATCCAGTAGCTAGCTTTGTAATGCTAATGATCATGGCAATTGTTTATGGAGTCGAATTTTCATTAATTGCTGGTGCTTATACTGGTCGCAGTATTGCTTCTGCATTCGTAGCTTCTTCTACTGTATTCATTACAATGGCTGTAATTGGTACCACAACTAAAAAGAACTTAAATAATTTAGGATCATATGCTTCTGCAGCTTTAATTGGATTAATTGTTGCAATGCTAATCAACATGTTCTTAAGAAATCCAATGGTTTCTTACATTTTTTCATTTATTGCAGTTATTATCTTTACTATTTTAACTGCTTGGGATGCACAAAGAATGAAGCAAATCTACGAAAACTACAGTGGCCAAGTTTCTGTTGACGGCTTAGCAGTTGCGGGTGCTTTGGCACTTTACTTAGATTTCGTTAACTTATTCTTACAATTCTTACAGATCTTTGGATTTAGCGATAGAAATTAATATTCTACATAAAAAGCTACTAAATCTTGGTGTTAAAACCTTGATTTAGTAGCTTTTTTGGTTTGCATTATTTATTACTCAATTTTGCCAATAATTTCATTCTCATAAGTTTGATCATGAACTGCTTCAATATTTTCATCAAAATTGAATTCTGCTGTATGCTTATTTTTAAGCTTAACTTTATAAGTAGCTCCCATCTTGAACCATTCATATTCTGAGTCAATATGACCTAAATCGATCAATTGATTATCTAAATCTTGGAGATCATCCACGATTACCTTAGCTGTTGGTCCAAGCATTAATAGAACTAATCTATCTTCTGCATTTTCTCGAATCATTTGTTCTATTTTATTAACTTTTTGGTATGCATTTCTTGATGGTGCAAGAATTCTTTTAACCGACTTGGTGTTATCAAATAAGTCGTTACCCACTCCTGAACGTGTTAACGCTCCTTCAACAATTAAGATATCTTTTTCTTTCCAAATCTGCTTAAGCTTATTAAACCAACCAGCACTTTTAGCCTTATCAATTCGATCAATATATGGGCGAGAAATAAAAGTATTACTATAGATATTTTTGGTTTTTTCTACTTCGCTTAGAAGATACTGATTGTTAAAAAAGAAATTAGTTTCATAAAAATCTTTTGTATATTGACCATAATCCTCTAAACTTTCAAATACATCTGGAAGGGCTACATCGTATTTATTATTACCGCCCGCAAAAAGTATCTGTTTTAATTCTCTCGACAGATCCTTATTATATGCTTGATAAGTAATACCCTTTCCATTAATCAAACTCAATTCTCCATCCCCAAAACGAATAATGGATTTTTTCTCATTAATAAGTCGATCTAGCGATTCATCCATTCCTCTGACATGTATATTAAAAAGCCGGGGAACTACGTGGTCAGTAGGACGTTTTACTAACTTTTGGATTACGTCTGCCATTTCATCAATTTGATCATCTTCAAAGACTTGATAAGCATCATAATTTATACTTTCAGATCTTGAAGAATTAAAGGCCAAAATAGGAACTTGTCGATGCTTAATCCGATTAAGTACCATTTTATTTTTATCACCATAATTAATATCAAGGTAAACTGTGCACTTATTAATAAGCTCAATTTGTTTTTTAGCCGTAGCACTTGGGTATATAGTTACATTATCATATTGAGATAAATGACTTAATAAAAAGGCAACTGGAGTAAATGCTGCAATACTAAAGTGAATATTAGGTAATTTTTTTACTAGCTCTTCTAAATTTTGAACTTCAGCGACATTCGTAAATATATAGGCCTCTCCGTCAAAGGTCTTATCATAATTGTCATTTAATTCAAAGTTTCTAAAAATAATTTTTGACCATTCTAAATTGTGGTACTCCCACCATTTCTCTCTTAGTTCAGTTGTATCAGTGATGTTAAATGGCTTATCTCGCTCAGTAAAATGAATAATAGCAGGCTCTTTTATATGATCAAAGAATGCATAAAAACTGTCTTTATCATTCCAATAACTTTTTCTCTCATAGCCAATTTGATAATTATATTTTGGATCTAACTTTCCATAATTCTGCGCAAATCCTTCATTCATCATAACCTGGGTGTTATTTAAATTATATTTCTTCCCTAAATCCAATAATTGGTTTCCGATATTGTTGTTATACCAAAATCTATTATTAATTAATAAGACTCCTGAATTAAATTGATCAGGATTAAAGTAGTCCACTACAGTATACAAAGGTCTATCTTCAATATTAGTTTCAAAAAGCTGATCTAAATTTTGATCCACAATTACATCACTGTCTAAGTAAAGAACTTTATCTTCTTTAATTAATTCTGGGATCAAAAATTTGCCATATACCATCTTAGAAATGCGACCTTCGGGATTTGGCATATCTTTAAAACGACTGAGATCAATTTTTAAATCGATAACTTCTGAGTTCAGCTCTTTCAAGTATCGATTAATATTCATAAACCATTCATGTGGAATATCAGGATTAATAATATAAGTTTTTACATCTTGATTATGCGCATAAATGGACTTTAAAGTGGTCTCTGCTTTATCAATCCAGCCATAGTCTACACTTAAGGCAATTGTCTTCATTATTCAATCTTCACAATAATTTCATTTTCATAAGCTTTATCATGAACAGCATTAATATTTTCATCAAAATTAAACTCTGCAGTATGCTTATTTTCAAGCTTAACTTTATGAGTAGCTCCCATCTTGAACCATTCATATTCTGAATCAATATGACCTAAATCAATGATTTGATTCTCTAAATCTTGCAAATCATCCACAACTACTTTGGCTGTTGGCCCAAGCATCAACAAAATCAACCTATCTTCTGCATTTTCTCGAATCATTTGTTCTATTTGATCAATTTTTTGGTATGCATTCTTTGATGGAGCAAGAATTCTTTTAATTGATTTAGTATTAGTGAATAAATCATTTCCTACTCCTGAACGCGTTAGTGCTCCCTCTACGATTAGTAGATCACGACCACTCCAAAGTTGTTTCAATTTATTAAAGTATGTAGCACTTTTACTTTTATCACCTAGATCAATATATGGTCTTGAAATAAAAGTTGACCCATACCAATTACCAGTTTGTCCAATTTCTTTTAAGAAACTTTCATTATTTGGAAAGAAAGATGTTTTGTAGAATGATTGAGTAAAATCTTGATAACGCTCTGGTTTGGTAAACACATCAGGTAAACAAACCAATGTATTATTAAATTGGCCCCGCAAAATAATATCTTTTAGTCGATCGGCAAGTTCTGAATTATAGGTTTGATAGGGAATTGAGGCTCCTCTAATTAAATCAAATTCGCCATCCCCAAAGCGAATCACAGATTTATTATCTTGCAAAATCAAGTCTAATGATTCGTCCATATCTTTTACTCTAATATTATATTTTGGAGCACTACTTTTTACTGTCTCTTTAATCGCTTCTACCATTTCATCAATTTGATTATCGCGAAAGACATGATAATTATCATAATCCAAATTTTGAGACTGAGTTTGATCGAATGAAAAGATTGGAATATTTTTCTTCATAATTCTTTCAATTATTTCATCAGCTTTAGGACCATAATTAATATCTAAATAAATATCTGCTTCATTTATTTCTCTATCCAAAGTTTTTCCTATAATAGTTGGAAAAAGTCTTACATTATCATATTGTGTTAATTTCAATAAAAGAAAAGCCATAGGCGTATACGCAGCAATATTGAATCTTATATTTGGCAATTTTTGAATCAACTGTTCAATATTCTGTACGTCCGCCATACGAGTAAGCAAAAATGCCTCTCCCTCAAAAGATGGATCTTTAATTTTACTCTTATCAAAACTACTATATTTAAAAATAATTTCCGACCATTCCAATCTTCTATAATGCCACCATTTGTTTCGTAAACTAACTGTTGATACTAAGTTAAATGGCTTGTCTTCAGTAATAAAGTGGATTATTTTTGGTTTTTTAACTTTATCAAGAAATTGTGTAGTTTTTTGCAGATTTCCCCAAAAAGCTGCTTTTTCAAAACCAATTTGGTAATTATAAGATAAATCTAGTTCTTCAATTTTATCTTTAAATACTTCATTAATGACAGTCTGATCACCATTTCGAAGATTAGGCCCTTTTGCTTTTTCTAAAAGGCTAGAAACTATGTTACTTTCCTTCCACTTTTTATTATTAATCAATAACATTCCCGAATTAAATTCTGCAGGAACTTGATAGTCACGCACACCACAAACCCATTTATTTTCTAAATCAATATTAAATAATTCATCTAAATTGGCATTCACAACTATATCACAATCTAAATATAGTACTTTATCTTCTTTAATTAATTCAGGAATTAGTATTCTCGCAAAAGCAATATTTTTAATTCCTTTAAAAGAAGAATTAACGTCATTTAAATATGCCTGATCAATTTTTTTATCTACAATTTGTGACCCTATTTGACTGAGATATTGATTCAAATTAATGAACCATTCGTGTGGAATATCAGGATTGATAACATAGATTTTTACTTTCTGATTATGATAAATAATTGATTTAACTGTTGTTTCAATTTTATCTAAGAATCCATAATCACCATTTAATACTATCGTTTTCAAACTTATCACTCATTTCTATTAATATTTAAACATCTAACTTTCACGAATCGCATAATATATTATCTACTAAAAATACATTATATAACACTTATATTCTATTTATCTATAAGTATCTAATACACTTACAAATTGTTTTGAGATTGTAGATAAACAAATTAAACGTACTACGCTATAGTTAAGTGCAAAATCAAAGATAACACTATATAAAAGAAAAGGAATCAAATAGATAACTTATACCTACTTGATTCCTCATTAAGAACTTTTATTTCTTATTTATTTTCATAATTATTTCTTTTTGGTACTGAGGATTATCTTCTTCATTCAGATTTTTATCCACAGATTCTGCCATATGTTTATTTTTACCAATCGATACTACATATTTAGCATCCATCTTAAACCATTCATATTTTGTATCAATATGCCCAATGTCAAGGATCTGATTATCTAAATCTTGTAAATCATTGACAATTACTTTGGCTGTAGGTCCTAACATTAATAAAATCAACTTATTCTGAGCATTATTTCTAATCGCTTCTTCAATTTCATGTACTTCATCGTAAGCATCTTCAGCAGGACAAATTATACGCTGAATTGATCTTACATTTTCAAAAAGATCATTGCCTACTCCTGAACGAGTATATTCCCCTTCCACAATCAAAATATCCTTATTCTGCCAAATTTTCCTAAGTTTATGGAAATAATGTTGACTTTTACTCTTATCCTTGAAACTCATATACATTCTAGACATAAATGTCGAGCCATATGAATACTTCGTCTTTTCAATTTCTTTAAAAAAGTCACTAAATCTCGGTAACACTCCTACAGCATAATAACCACGCATTTCATTATATCTGTCTAAATTAGTAAAGATATCCGGTAAACAAGTTAATACCCTTGGATTATGGTTATTTAGAATACTATCTTTTAATATCTTCGCTAACTCTGGATTAAAATGTTGATAAATAATGTCTTCACCATATATCAAGTCTAGTTCACCATCTCCAATTCGCACCACAGATTTCTTATTTTCAATTATTTCATCTAAAGTTTCATCAATTGATTTAACTGAAATATCAAAAATATCATCAAAAGACTTCTTAGAACTATTAGCTGGTAATTTATTAACTTGTTTTATCATCTCATCCATACTGTCAGCTACGTAATAATTATTACTCTGTTCATGATATTGAGTATCCCTAAAAGCAAAAGTAGGAATATCCAGCAATTTCAATACAGTTTCGAAATGGACATTCTTATTGCCATAGCCAATATCAAAACAAAGATCTGTTTTTTCGATAATTGACTTTAATTGGTAATTTAAAATTTGAGGATAAAGGGTTGCATTCCCATTTTGCGTTAAAATGTCTAAACCTGTATATAATGCCCGTCCCGAAACAATATTAAAATGAATATTTGGTAAGCGCCTGATTAAGTTCTTGTGCGCCATGATTTTCTGCGTAATTCAAAAAAATAATAGCTTCTTTATCAAATTTATTTTCAAGTCTGTTAGAAGTTAGATGATTGATTACTTCTGACCATTCACTACTATGATAATTCCACCACTTTTTACTTAAGTTTTTAGATGAACTTTCTCTAATTAGCCTACTATCACTAGCATATTAAATAATTGCAGGCCTCTCAACAGTGTCTACATAATACAGATATGAATTTGTTAATTCAAAATTAGGATCTCCAAATCCAATTTGATAATTGTAAATTTCAGGCAACTTTCCAATATTGATACCAAACCCATCATTAATCATAGCTTGCTCATAAACTAGACCATAATTTTTGCTTAGTTCTAAAAATTGATTACCAATATTGTTATTGCGCCAGTAGATATTATTTATAAGCATAACACCCATATTAAACTTATCGGGATGTACAAAATCAATTATTGCATACAAAGGCTTATCTTCTACATCAATTGCAAATAGATCATCTAAATTTTGATCAATAATTGTATTGTTACCTAAGTAAAGCACTTCATCTTCATCTACTAGCTCAGGAATTAAAAATTTGCCATATAAAAGCAAAAACACTGATATATCAACGTTTATTTAACGATGATTATCAGTGTTTTCTTCATTTTAAATACCTATTTTTTATTATTTTTTCTGGATCTTAACCCTAATAATGCTCCCAAGCTAGCTGCAATTATTCCTAACAAACTGGAATTATTTTTAGTACCCGTTTGTGGAAGCTTCTGGTTACGAGGCCGCTTTGCCATTCTATTAGTCTTATTTACTTTAATTATTCCAATTGATTCGGAATTTCTTCTATTTGAAGATAGACGCTTTTCGCTAGCAATAGGTGTAACTGAGTTTGCTTGTCCTGTTTCACTTCTTAGTGAATTTGCAGGAATTTCAGAAGGTATCAAACTTTGAGAAGCTGAAACATTCGAGGTACTTAAGCTTTCACTAGTATTTGTTGAACGCATAGATTTAGAAGTAATAGAAGTAGAGAAACTAGTGGATTCAGAGACTCTTTCGCTCATGCTTACCGAGTTAGATAAGCTCTCACTCATCGATACTGAGTTGTTCATGCTTTCACTCATTGAGACCGAATTACTTAAACTTTCGCTCATCGATACTGAGTTGCTTAAGCTTTCACTCATGCTTACTGAGTTGCTCATACTCTCACTCATTGAGACCGAGTTGCTCATGCTTTCGCTCATTGATACTGAATTGCTTAAGCTTTCACTCATGCTTACTGAGTTAGATAAGCTCTCGCTCATCGATACTGAGTTGCTCAGACTTTCACTCATTGACACTGAGTTGCTTAGGCTTTCGCTCATTGACACTGAGTTACTCATGCTTTCACTCATCGATACTGAGTTGCTTAGGCTTTCACTCATGCTTACTGAGTTACTTAAGCTTTCACTCATGCTTACTGAGTTACTCATGCTTTCACTCATGCTTACTGAGTTAGACAAGCTCTCACTCATTGATACTGAGTTGCTTAAGCTTTCACTCATGCTTACTGAGTTACTCAAACTCTCGCTCATTGATACTGAGTTACTCATGCTTTCGCTCATTGATACTGAGTTGCTTAAGCTTTCACTCATGCTTACTGAGTTACTCAAACTCTCGCTCATTGATACGGAGTTACTCATGCTTTCGCTCATTGATACTGAGTTGCTTAGGCTTTCGCTCATGCTTACTGAGTTACTCATGCTTTCACTCATGCTTACTGAGTTGCTTAAGCTTTCACTCATTGATACGGAGTTGCTTAGGCTTTCACTCATGCTTACTGAGTTACTCAAGCTCTCACTCATGTTTACTGAGTTACTCAAACTTTCGCTCATGCTTACTGAGTTACTTAAGCTTTCGCTCATTGATACTGAGTTGCTTAGGCTTTCACTCATGCTTACTGAGTTACTTAAACTTTCGCTCATTGACACTGAGTTGCTTAAGCTTTCACTCATCGACACTGAGTTGCTCATACTCTCGCTCATTGATACCGAGTTGCTTAAACTTTCACTCATGCTTACTGAGTTGCTCATGCTTCCACTCATCGATACTGAGTTACTTAGGCTTTCACTCATTGACAATGAGTTGCTTAAGCTTTCACTCATCGATACGGAGTTGCTTAGGCTTTCGCTCATGCTTACTGAGTTACTCATGCTTTCACTCATTGACACTGAGTTGCTTAGGCTTTCGCTCATGCTTACTGAGTTACTCATGCTTTCACTCATGCTTACTGAGTTGCTTAAGCTTTCACTCATGCTTACTGAGTTGCTTAGGCTTTCACTCATGCTTACTGAGTTACTCAAGCTCTCACTCATTGATACTGAGTTACTCAAACTTTCGCTCATGCTTACTGAGTTGCTTAGGCTTTCACTCATGCTTACTGAGTTACTTAAACTTTCGCTCATTGATACCGAGTTGCTTAAACTTCCACTCATCGATACTGAGCTACTCAAACTTTCGCTCATTGATACCGAGTTACTTAAACTCTCACTCATTGAGACAGAGTCGCTTAAGCTTTCGCTCATTGACACTGAGTTGCTTAGACTTTCACTCATCGATACCGAGTTGCTCATACTCTCGCTCATTGAGACCGAGTTGCTTAAGCTCTCACTCATGTTTACTGAGTTACTCAAACTTTCGCTCATACTTACTGAGTTGCTCATGCTTTCACTCATTGATACTGAGTTACTTATGCTCTCGCTCATTGATACTGAGTTACTCAGGCTCTCACTCATGCTTACTGAGTTACTTATGCTTTCACTCATCGATACTGAGTTGCTCAAGCTCTCACTCATTGACACTGAGTTACTTAAGCTTTCACTCATGCTTACTGAGTTGCTTAGGCTTTCGCTCATTGACACTGAGTTACTCATGCTTTCACTCATCGATACGGAGTTACTTAGGTTTTCACTCATGCTTACTGAGTTGCTTAGACTTTCACTCATGCTTACTGAGTTACTTAGGCTTTCGCTCATGCTTACTGAGTTACTCATGCTTTCACTCATTGACACTGAGTTGCTTAGGCTTTCGCTCATGCTTACTGAGTTGCTTAAGCCTTCACTCATTGATACGGAGTTGCTTAGGCTTTCACTCATGCTTACTGAGTTACTCAAGCTCTCACTCATTGATACTGAGTTACTTAAGCTTTCGCTCATTGATACTGAGTTGCTTAGGCTTTCACTCATGCTTACTGAGTTACTTAAACTTTCGCTCATTGATACCGAGTTGCTTAAACTTTCACTCATGCTTACTGAGTTACTCAAACTCTCGCTCATTGATACTGAGTTAGATAAGCTCTCGCTCATTGATACTGAGTTACTTAAGCTTTCACTCATGCTTACTGAGTTGCTTAGACTTTCACTCATCGATACTGAGTTGCTCAAGCTCTCACTCATTGACACTGAGTTACTCAAACTCTCACTCATGCTTACTGAGTTAGATAAGCTCTCGCTCATCGATACTGCGTTGCTTAGGCTGTTGCTCATGCTTTCGCTATGAGATATTACTATACTCTCACTTTGTGAAGCACTAATACTTGCCGTATCTATTTTACGTAAGTAAACAGTAAATTTATTAGGACCATCTCCTAATGATCCATATACATATTTACTTAAGTCACTTATAGATACACCATCTGGTGGAGTTAATACTTGACCAGTTTGGTTATCGACAACTTTCTCAAGAATATATCCTTCACTTTCTAACCCCTCTAATGTCGCAGTAGCATCTGAAAAAATAATTGTTCCTTCAGCAGGTCCTTGGAAATTATTCGTAGCTTGCGTAAGTGTAATTGGATTTGAAGGATTAGTATCATTAATAAATTCAAGTGTAGCAGTTCTTGTATTAGTAGAATCACTTGAGTTGGTAACATCTCCATTAACACCATAGGCAATACCAGCTTTCCAAGTATTCCAATCGATAGTATTTGGTAAAGAAACTGTATCTCCTGTAACATTATTTGTAATAGTCATAACCGGGTGTGCTGTATTTTGCAATGCTGCTTGTAAGGCTGTATTACTTGTAGCTGCACCCATATTAGGAGTATTTTCATAGTTATTCTTATCTACAGTAGGTGATTTATCAAGATCTTCCTGATATGACTTGATATCATCTGGCATTGTAAAACCATTTGCACTTACTGTTAAAGGAATAATCAATCCCTTTAATCTAATTGAAGAGTCAGCAATTTTAACATGATAAACCATTTCAATTTCACCATTAGCTGTAGTGGTTTCTTCATGTGTTACTGTAACTGGCGAAGTCATTTGACTAACTTTATTTATTTCATTCTTCAAATAAACATTTGTAGGAGAACTTCCAGCAACTTCATTGCTTAATTCATTATTTACATACCATGCATAGATGCTCTTAATCCGGTCTTCCATCTGGCTGTCCGTAAGCCAAGTATAAGTAAATTCTTTACTATTCCCTACAGTAATCGCAATATCAAAATTAGAGCCCGTATTAGCTTCAGAAGTAGCTGCTCCACTAGTAGCAATCTTAAAGCCTATAGCATTGGCCCAATTAGTATTTATGGAGACACTATTATTTGGTCCCCATACCCTATTGTTATTATAAAAAATACCTGCTGTAGTAGTATTGTTACAATCAAGATATTGCTTGTCATAGACATATTGCCCTTGAATGTGAAGGCCACTAGCGTAATGTTGTCCATTTATTGTCACATCATTGGTAGGAGTATAAGCAAATAAAGTTCCATTTTTAGATTCATCATCAGTATATTGATAAACATAAACTTTTCCTAAATTAGTGGTATTATCACTACCTTGATTAATACTAATGGATGGTTGTTGGGACTGTGGATTTCCCCATCTTAATATCGGATTAAGAGTTAACTTATTATTACCACTGGTATAAGCTGCAGCTTCTGAATTAAAAACTATTCTATAGTACGTACCCATATTATATGCAGTAGCTATTTGAACTCCATTAGGAGTCATTAAGGGGAGATTAGCTGCTAATTTACTATCATAATTTTCAATATTCCCATTACTATCGGGTAGTCCCAAATGGACGTCAATATATTGACCATCTTGCAAAGTTTGTTTTGGAGTAATTGAAAAGGCGAGCTGTTCATACCCAGCATCGCTACTGGTTTCTCCAGCAACTGGTGTCACTTTAATATTACTGATGGTATAGGCAGTAGTCGGTAATTGCTCTTTCCCTACCTGTATTGTATAAGTAACACTTCCACTACTATTAGCAGCTTGGTTACTTGGATCAGTCCAATTAACAGTTTGTGGGCTTTTTACAACAGTGACCGCTCCATCACTTGTATTAAAAGTATACGTTCCATAAGTTGTATTAGAATAGTTAGAAACTTCTGCCACCAAAGGCGCAGTTGCATTTGAATAGGTATGACTACCACCGGTTTGACCATTAAAGTTTGGACTCAGTTTAACTGATCCCATTACTGAATTTGTTGTAAAGTTAGGCGTCGTCCCAGTTAATGATACTTCAAAGAGTTGCTCTCCATTTGGTCCATAATTGCCTAACTCTTTAACTGATGCCGTACCAGAATATCCACTAGTGTTAAAGCTGAAGTCATCTGTAGTAGCTGTAAATCCATCGGGTATCATTACAATAAATTTAGGATTTTGAACTGTAGATTCCCCAGTTGTTGATAAACGAAAACTATAAGTTGGAACTGAATCTCCACTATACGTTTTTCCATTTGCATCAAGAATTGCAGTACCAGTAAACGTAGGAATCAAATTTGTATTAATCGCATAGTTAATATGTGAACTGAAGCCACTTTTTACCACAGCTATATTCTGTCCATTAGCTACAAAAGTATAAGTACCAGCAGTTGGTGTCGCATCACTTGCAAGTTCTGAAACTATTGGAACCCCATTGTTTCCATAGCTATAGGTTCCTGTCTGAGTTGGATCTAGTGTTAACTTAAATTGTCCACCAAAGTTCCGTGCCGCATTCCAGCCAGGATTAAAGTCTAACTGGATTTTAAACAACTGCTCTCCATTTGGTCCGACTTTTCCTAAATCTTCAATTGAATAGTTACTTGTCGAATATTGATTAGATCCATTAAATACTCCGCCAAAATAATTGCCAACATCTTTATTTATTAAGTTAAAATCAGTTACACTCGATGTAAACCCTTTAGGAATCATCACAACAAATTGTGGATTATTAACGGTAGAATCACCAACTGTAGAAAGACGAACAGAAAGGGCAGGTATTTGTGACTGTGGTGTATTACTAGTGTAGTTGATACTATTACCAGAAACAAAAATACCAGATGAATTTAAATTACCGAAAGAAGCAACTCCTGTAAATTGAGGTAATTCTACAGTTTTGTTAAGAATATAATTAATCGAGCCTTGTTGATTATTAATCCCAGTAGAGTTTTTAACAACCTCAATTGCTTGCCCATTTACATTAAAAGTATATGAGCCACCTCCATAGGCACTTGTCCCATTTGCTACTGCATAGTTGGATACTTCAGAAACAAACGGAACGCCGTATACATTATATGAAACTACACCCTTTGCATTTGCATCTAAGGTTAATTTGACTTGACCACCAAAGTTATTTCCCCAAGTTGGTGTTGCACCAGTTAAGGTGATCATAAATAGTTGTTCACCATTTGGACCGTAATTTCCTAGTGCCTTTATTGTCGATTTTCCATTATAAGGTCCTGCAAATCCTCCACCACTAAAGATATCAGTCCCTTGAGTATTAGTTAAAGTAGAAAAATCAGCAGTAGTAGCAGTAAAGCCTTTAGGAATCATGATTATAAATTGAGGATTCGTAACGTTCGAATCTCCATATGTTGATAAACGAAACGTATAGGTCGGTACAGCCCCATCTTTAAAATCTGTCCCATTAACATTACTGCCGTCAGCATTTTTAATCATTACCGTACCAGAAAAAGTAGGTTTAACAACTGTATCATTCGTTGTAGCTAAAGTTACAAAATTAGCACCTAAAGCGATTGGTAATTGAGAATTTGCAGTCGAATTATTTCGTTCAATTGTATTATTCGTAGCTAGAGGCAAATTAACAAGAGAAGAGATATTTTTATTTAAATCTAAACTAGCCTGGGATGCAGTTGGAATATTGTTCGAAGATGAGCTATATGCAGAAGTAATTGTAGATTTACTTACATGTGATGTATTAGCTGATCTATTAATACCTGTAGAATTCTCTTCAACGTTTTTATTACTTTGTAATACTGTATTATGTTCATTAGAAGATAGATGGGACCTATGTATCTTTTGAGTATTAGATCTTTTTTCTGTTGATTTATTTTTGGCCAAACTTAGAGAACTAAGGACACTTTCAGATTGACTCAGTGAATGTGAGAAACTTTGAGATTGAGATACGATATCAGAAATACTTTCAGACTGACTTATAGAGTCAGAAACACTTTCTGAAATGCTGAGGCTCTTAGAAGTAGATGAACTTTGTGCTTCCGAATTACTAATGCTATTTTCTTTTTCAGTAGATTTACTATTTGTTTTACCAGAAGGATTGAGTTGGATACTATCAGATACAGAACCAACTACTTGTGAATTATTATCTGATGCTGACCCCTCATTATTTTTTGAAACTGAAGAAGCAGCCAAAACTGATTCACTTTCACTACTTGTTTTTGTATTTTCAGCAGTAGACTTACTTTCAGATTTTTGTGATGTAGATTCTTTAGTTGATGCTTTAGATGTAGATTTAGATTTCGAATCTGAGGTTGACTTAGCTGCTGAAGTTGAAGCAGATGCTGATTCAGATAATGAGACAGCAGCAGATGCACTAGCGGATTGAGAAAAACTAGTAGAAGTTGAAAGTGACATACTTGCTAGTAATGATCTACTCTTTGAATAAGTAACTGATTGTTCAGTACTTTGACTTTGGCTTAATTTAACAGAATTAGAATCTGTAGCCGAAGCAGTCTTTTGATTGTTGTTAGAAACTTCTTCATCAATAGAACCCGTAATTGAATTGGACCCAATGATTTCGGACTTTCTATCTACAGAACTTTCTGCTGCATAAACACGGTCATCTGCCATCATAGCGCCACCGGTAACTCCAGCTCCCAAAATAGTAGCCAGGCCGGCAATTTCTTTTAGATAAGATGTTTTATTATCTTTTTCCTTTAAGTCGTTAGGATCGATATAATGTCTCATTTCTTTTCGATGTTTTAGTTTTTTGAACTTTTTCTTTTTCATAATTAATCCCTTTGCTCAAATCTAAAATATTGTCATTACAAATGGCTACCTGATTAGTACTAAAAATACTCGGTATTAAAGAAAAAATAAATTTATCTTTTAAACCGTCCACTCATTGGAGTAAATCAAATCATAAATTTATCTTTATAAACAGTTATATTACAGAGCGCCATTATTAATATACTTCCGTTAGTAATCATTGTATAACATATAGTCATTTTTCAATAACATTTTTACATAAAATATTACAATATATTGCCTATAAAAAGGGAGAGCTCCCTCCCCGCATAAAATCAATACTTTTGTAATTCTATACGCAACATAGAAAATTAAAAAATATAATATATTTGTAAAAAACAATAACATAACTCAGCAAACGATTATTAAATATAAAAAGTTATTATAAAAAATTCTCTTTATAGTTCTTAAAATAACTATTACTGTATAGCAATGAAAAATTATCCATAAATATAATTTGCAAAATAGCAAAAAATACACGATCCTATAAGTATTTATAGAATCGTGTATTCTTTTAATTATTAATTTTATAGAGATATCCCAGATTTAAATCACAAATTTTTTAAGTGCTTTTGCAATCCCATTATGATTATTATCATCGGTTACAAAATCAGCTTTTTCCTTAATATCTTCAATTGCATTTCCCATAGCAATTTTCTTAAAACTAGGATTTTCAAACATAGAAACATCGTTTCCTTGATCACCAAAAACCATGACATCTTCAGGATTAATTTTTAACCGTTGAGCCAAATCCATCAAGGCATTTCCTTTTGAAGCTCCAATTCCATTTAGCTCAATACAGTTATCTAAACTACGAACTATATCGTAGGATTCAAAGGCCCAGTATGGAATAGAATTCCATAGTTTTTCAATTTGATCACTATCTTTTGCACAAGTAAATCCTACCTTGTTAAAGGTGAAATCTTGTGGGATTTCTTTACGTTCACGAACTCTAATTTCATTATCAGTTAAAGCGGCATTAATTTGCATTTGTACTGATAAGTCACGGTCTAAGGTCCAAAAACGTTCAGTCGTTTCGAAGTGTAAATTTACGTGAGCGAGTCTTTGCAGGCGAAGCATTACTTCAAAGTCGCGATAGTTCATCTCTTGACTCATCAGAACTTTTCCAGACAAGTCTTGTACAACTGCGCCATTAAAGACAACTGCATATTCTTCTGCTCCTTCAAGTCCTAATTGGGTTTCAAAAGGCATTACCCCAGAGAGAGGACGACCAGAAGCAAGAACCACCTTAATTCCCATCCCATGTGCTACCTGTAAAGTCCTCAGAGTTTCAGGTGAAATTGTATTTCCACTAGTTAATAAAGTTCCATCTAAATCTACCGCAATTAGTTTTACTGCCATAAATTACCCCTATCTTCCAAAAATCATATAGAAAATTACATTTATTAATAATCCCATTAGTGCATAAAAGGAAACTGGATTAGCTTTCATTTTTTCTTTCCTTAGTCAACTACCCCAGAATGAATTCTGGGGCTTGGTGGTTCGTTAGCTTGCGCTAACTATTCACCAATTTGCTTAGATACAGGCTTAACTTGTTTGAATTGCGAAAATCCAAACAGCGGTTTTCCCAATTACCAAAGCCCTTTGAGTCCGCAAGTTGCCAAACGGACTGCAGTCTATTTAGATTGCTTTTTTTATTTTAGGATTTTTCCAAATACCTTTACTTTTTTCTAAGATGTTTACAGAAGCATTCCAATCTCTTATGTGATAACTTCCGCATACTGGGCAAGTCCATTTCCGATCCTTAAGCGTAAGTTTCTTATAGCCGTTTTGTCCCATTATGTTTCCGCAATTATGACACCTTTGCGTAGTAAATTTTGGGTCAATCGTGACAAACTTTTTGCCATGAAGATCAGCTTTATATTCGAGCATGGTTAAGAAACTCCGCCATCCTGCATCAGAAATAGATTGGGCAAGAGCATGATTCTTTAACAGATTTTTACTTCTTAGTTCTTCGGCTACTACTAAATCGTGGTTTTTGATTAATGCAGTAGAAAGAACCTGCAAGAAGTCTTGTCTCTGTCTGCGAATCCTGTCGTGCAGTTTAGCTACGGCTAGGCGCTGTTTTTGATAGTTCTTGGATTCACACAAAGAGCGTCCTTCTTTTTTGGCTCTGCGTTCTCTACGTGAAAGTATTCTTTGAGCGTGGGCGAGCTTTTTCTTGGCTCTGCGATAAAACCTTGGATTAGCTACCATTGCACCGTTAGAATCCGTCAAGAAATTATCCAAATTAAGATCAATGCCGATCTGCTTTTGTGTTTTAGCATAGTCTTTGACAAAGGCAATATCACTTCCCAGCTGTAAAGAAAGATAAAACTGATCGTCTGCCGTTTTCTTAATTGAAGCAGTGCCGATTCGAGTAGGAATACGGTCAAGCAGGCGCTTTTTAATCAGCTTGCGCAATCCTACAATTCTCACTGTTCCTAGTTTAGGAAGCTTAACATGCTTGGCGTCAATAAATCTAACCGTGCCATTATCAAGATAGGCTTCGTTTTGCTTTATGTACTGACAGTTAGTCTGATATGACCAGTTGCTTCGTTTCTTGTGAAAGGTTGGTATTCCATAGCCAATTTTATGATAGTTTCTCCATGCTTTGTGATAATTTTGAATTGCATTGGCGATAGCCAAGCTATCAATGTCTTCAACACGCAAGAAATCATATTTATCTCTAATATTTTTAGGTTTGGAAATTAAGTCTTGCGTATCAATCATTCTTAATGCCTGTTGATTTTCATATTCAGACATTCCCGGCATTACAAAGGGCAAACCGCTGCTAAGCTGTTTGATCCTATTGGCCTTTTTAACGTGATAGATCAAACGGCCAGCGCCAACGTATTGGTTATAAACAAAACGCTGTGCGTCATAATTCTGCTTAATCATTTTCTTTTGATTATTGCTAGGATAGAATCTTACTTTTACGCCAAAGTGATATTCTAAACTGCTCATTCTTTTCATTTTTTCACCCCCCCTTGTTGATATGATTTGATTATAGACTATGTAGATATTATAATCAATAGTAAACACTTATAAACAAAGAGGTTAAAAGTATTTCCTATGATAAAAAAGAAAGACAAAATAAAAGACGCAGGCTATGAAAAGCACTACGTCTACAATACTCATTATCATTTGATTTGGTGTACCAAATACCGCAATCAGATTTTTACAAATACCAATTTAGCCGAAGAAATGCGAAAGCTTTTATTGCAGATTGCCAAGGATAATCAAATTAAGATAGAAAAAATGGAGATCATGCCCGAACATGTTCACTTATTGGTTAGCTTTAAGCCTTCTAAATCTGGTTCTAGTGTAATCAAGGCTCTAAAAGGCAGAAGTGGCAGGTTGTTTTTGCAGGCACATCCCGAAATTAGGCAAAACAAGATGTGGGGCGGACATCTATGGTCGCCAAGCTATTATTTTGGCAGTGTAGGCAATATGTCAAAAGAAGTGGTAGAGAAATACATCAACGATCAAGTCTATAACGCAATCAAAGATGGTAAGCCCTATCCATCCCCGCATTAAAATACGGGGATTTACGGGCGGATTTCATTAAATACACCAGACTAGCAATAAAGCCCACTAAGGGAAAAATAGTATAAAAGATAATTGCCCATTCAGCAACTCCATTAACATCTGTATTTAATTTATGAATGAATTTTTTCTCCAACAAAAATAGAGACTAATAAATTATTAGTCTCTATTTTATATTAACCAATATAAAATTCAATATGCTGTTTTAGATTTTCAAAATCAATTGGTAAATGACCACCAATCTCACCATCTAAATTCACAGGAATTGGATCCTTATCTTTACTCTCACCTAATAATTCTACTTTCAAATTTTTAGTCTTAGTATAGATAATCTGTGGATCATTAACATGATTACCATTTAAAGCCATGGCCATTAAACGTAAAACATCTACTGGATTTGCAGTTTTAACCACAATTAACTGAAATAGCCCATCTGATAATTGAGCATCTGGCATGATACGTTCAAACCCTCCAATTGAATTGGTCATCCCTAAAAGAAACATTGATAGGTCTCCCTCATAGACTCCTTCATCATAGGTTAAACGCATCTTATTGCTGCTGATTTTTGGTAGCATTTCTGCACCCTTAAGTAAATATGCACTATAACCAAGGACGGATTTTACTTCTGATGGCACACCATAAGTGAGCTCAGTTAATGAACCGCTAGCAGCAATGTTCATAAAGTATTGCTTACCCGCACGCCCAATATCCATCCTTTGTGTTTTACCTCTCAGAATTACTTTAGCTGCCTCAACTAAATCATCTCTAGGAATCTTTAATGCGCGAGCAAAATCATTGGTAGTTCCTGCCGGAATGACAGCGAGTTTTGGTCTTTTTTCTAATGGAGCTACTCCATTAACTACTTCGTTAATAGTACCGTCTCCACCAGCACCAACTAGTAAATCAAAACCTGCTAAGGCACATCTTTTTGCCTCATTTTGAGCAGACAAAGGGTCTGGCGTAGTTCTAAAAGCACTGGCTTCAAAACCAGCCTGTTCTAATACATTTAAAATATCTGCTACATTTTGAAGCATTTGCTCGTGACCTGAGACAGGATTATAAATCAATCTTGCTTTTTTCGTCATCGCCTATCGCCTCCCTAAAATGATTAACGACTTTGAAGTTCCTTGTTAAGCAATTGGTTAACAACTTTAGGGTTAGCTTTACCACGAGTTTGTTTCATGATTTGACCAACTAAGAATCCAATTGCACGATCTTTACCATTCTTAAAGTCTTCAACAGATTGTGGGTTATCATCAACAACTTTAGTAACCATTGGCCCAAGAACAGAAACGTCAGATAATTGAACCATACCCTTATCTTCAACGTATTTCTTAGGATCAGTACCATTTTCAATAGATTCCTTAAATACTTTCTTTGCAATCTTAGATGAAATAGTACCATCTTTGATCATCTTGATCATTTCGGCTAAGTGTTCTGGAGTCAACTTAATATCTGCAATGCCAACTTGGTTTTCATTCAAGTAACCATTAACTTGAGTGTTTAACCAGTTAGCAGCTAAGGTTGGATCTGCACCAGCAGCAACTGCAGCGTCGTAGAAGTCACTTGATTCCTTAGTTTGTAAAATAACGTCTGCGTCGTATTCCTTAATACCATATTCTTCAACGTAACGCTTACGACGTTCAAATGGTGATTCAGGTAAACTTTCTTCAATTTCGTCAATCCAGCTTTGCTTAATATGGTAAGGAGCAATATCTGGTTCTGGGAAGTAACGATAGTCTGCGTCACCTTCCTTAACACGTTCTAGGACAGTCTTACCAGTAGCTTCATCAAAACGACGAGTAGAAAGTTGAACTCTACCACCAGAAAGTAATACTTGTTGTTGACGTTTTTCTTCATAAGCAAGAGAACGACGTACGTGGTCAAATGAGTTCAAGTTCTTCATTTCAACCTTGGTACCAAGCTTTTCTTGACCTGCAGGACGAATAGAAATGTTGGTATCAACACGCATTGAACCTTCTTCCATCTTAACGTCAGAAGCACCAGTGAATTGAACAATTTGACGTAATTTAGTCAAATATGCATAAGCTTCTTCTGGATCTTCCATATCAGGTTCAGAAACAACTTCAAGAAGTGGAACTCCCTGACGGTTTAAGTCAACGTATGAATAACCGTTAGCACCGTGCGTATTCTTACCAGCATCTTCTTCAATGTGCATTTCATGAATACCAATGCGTTTCTTCTTACCACGAACTTCAATTTCGATATAACCATCACGAGCAAGTGGTTGGAAGAATTGAGTAATCTGATAAGCTTTAGGGTTATCTGGGTAGAAATAGTTCTTACGGTCAAAGTGAGTTACTGGTAAAACATGTGAATGAGTTGCTAAAGCAACCATAATACCAAGACGGTAAACGTCCTTGTTTAAACGAGGTAAGACACCAGGCATAGCCCAGTCGATAACATTAGTTTCAGTGTTTGCTTCAGCACCATAACTAACTGGTGATGGAGAAAAAATCTTACTCTTTGTTTTTAATTCGAAGTGGACTTCTAGACCAATAGTCGATTTAAAATTCATTAATTAATCCTCCATTCCTGTAGGTGTTTTTTCGTAGAATTTATTATTACGTTCAATGAAATCAGCAACTTTAAATACATTTCCTTCATCAAAACGCTTAGCCATAATTTGAAGACCAGCAGGCATACCATCAACTAAGCCTGCAGGCACGCTAGCTGCTGGAATACCAGCTAAGTTAGCTGAAATAGTTAAAAGATCATTATTGTACATCTTAATTGGATCAGAAATTTCTTCACCAATACCAAATGCTGGCTCAGTAGTAGTTGGTCCAACAATAACATCGTTTTCTTCAAAAATCTTTTCAAAGTCGCGGCAAATTAATGTTCTAACTTGTGCAGCCTTCTTGAAGAATTCATCATATGCACCAGCTGATAAAGCAAAAGAACCAAGCATAATACGACGCTTAACTTCGTCACCAAAGCCTTCACTTCTTGATTTTACATAAACATCTAATAAGTTCTTAGTGTCCTTTGCACGGTAGCCATAGCGGATACCATCATATCTTTGAAGGTTTGAAGAAGCTTCACTAGAAGCAACAATGTAATAAGTAGGAACAACATACTTAGTATGTGGCAATGAAACTTCGTTAATAATTGCACCGGCATTCTTCAAAACATCGATTTGTTTTTGGATAACTTCGCGCATTTCACCGTCAACAGCATCCATGTATTCCTTAGGAACAGCCACACGTAAGCCTTTAACATCTTGGCCTAAGAAGCTAGTGTAATCAGGTACTTCTTTTTCAGAAACAGTTGCATCATGTTCATCAGGACCAGCAATTACGTTTAATACTTCAGCTGAATCCTTAACACGCTTACTCATTACACCAATTTGATCCAATGAAGAACCAAAAGCGATAAGTCCCCAACGTGATACTCTACCGTAGGTTGGCTTAATACCAAAAATACCGTTAAAGGCAGCTGGTTGACGAATAGAACCACCAGTATCTGATCCAAGAGCTGCAACAACTTCACCGCTCGCAACTGCAGCTGCAGAACCACCGGATGAACCACCAGGAACTTTATCCAAGTTCCATGGATTATGTGTTTCACCATAGTAAGAGTGTTCAGTAGATGAACCCATTGCAAATTCATCCATGTTAGTCTTACCAACAAAAGTTGCTTGTGCCTTCTTTAATTTACTAATTACAGTAGCATCATAAACGGGCATATAGTTGTAAAGAATGTGACTAGCTGCTGTAGTTTTCATACCATTAGTAATAATATTATCCTTGATAGCAATAGGAATACCAGCTAATTTATTTTTATTAAAATCCAAATTTTCTGCTGGCTTTGCTTCTTCATCAACAGTAATCCAGGCATTAATCTTTTTGTCTGTTTCTTTAATATTTTTAACTGTTTCCTTAGCTAGGTCTTCAGCTGTTATTTCGCCATCTTGTAATTTTTTATTTAATGAGTCAATGTTTTCATTTAAGTAATTCATTATTCATTATCATCCTTATCAATAATTACTGGCACCTTAATGAAGCCATCAGCTTTTTCAGGAACATTCTTCATTAATTCTGCGCGACTTTCCCAATGTTCAGGCTTGTCTTCTCTAAAGTCAGTCTCTCGATCAACAACTTGAACAGTTTCAGGAACTCCTTCAGTATCAACTTCGGCTAATTGATGTGCCATATTGATAATGTCACCCATTTGTTCAGTAAACTTATCAATTTCGTCTTCACCAAACTCAAGTCGAGATAGTGCTGCAACGTGATTGATTTCATCTTTTGTAATTTTCACCGTTTGCCTCCTATTCACCGCCAAAGACGTGGACATAATAACTATCGTCTGCGGAATTCTTAGCGATTAATGCCTGCGTATCATTAACAGAATTAATCTTAATTTCTATTGGTGCATCCTTAGGTAAGTACTTCTTAGCAGCTGACAATACAAGTCTTGAAAAACTCTCAATCTGCGCATAACCAAAGAATTGGGTAGTTACAGTAATGTTCATTTGTGTCAAAGTTTTATTTTGATAATGAACAGTCGCTGTTACCCCACTAATATTAGGGAAGTAACCTTGAATAGCTGCTTTAAAATCACTAAATGAAGCTGCATCAGTAGAATTGATTGCTTTTTCGCTTCCAACAGTCGGTAGCACTTGACTACGATTATTGACTGTTTTCCAATCATTTATTTTACTACTATTTGCATCAGCAATTCCATATGCAAAGTAATTTCCACCTACAAGAGAATCTTTACTGGTTTTACTAAAAAGTCCAACCAAAATTGGGATATCTTTTAATCCCTTCTTTTTACGTAAATACGAAACCAACTTATTAGCGGCTTCTTTACCAAAAGTCTCCTGTTCTGTACGAGAAATATCTTTATGATATTGGGGACCATCTTTAACTTTTTGGTAGTAATCAACCGAGTTAAGAGCTAGCCCAACACTCATACCATCCATTTTGTAACTAGAATTAGATTTAGTCAAAAAATCTTGTTCTAAAATTTGATCTAAAATAATAGGATTATACGAATTCTTTTTATTACTTTTTTCCGCATTTAGACCTTCTGGATTACTTTTAGACTTTCTTCCTAGCCAATCAGTAGCATCAGCAACCGAAATTTTTTGTCCTTCTTGAAAAACATACTTACTACTTGAAAAAGTATTGTGAGATAAATCAATTAACCCAGATTCTAAAGCACGACTATCTACATTATTATCACTAGTATTTTCAGTTGTTCCTTCAATTGGACTAGTTACATACTCTCCATCTTTTAAAAGAACATTATACCCATTTTTACTAGTACTGGTAGTTTGATAACTTTTTTTCTTTGTTGTAGAAGTAGTAGGGTTATTGGCAAGATCAGAATTTTTTAAATTGCCACATGCACTTAAACTTAACCCAGTTGCTAGTAGTAGTGCTATTTGCAAAAATCTTTTCAATTTATTTTTCCTTCTTATTCTTTATTTTTCAATTTTTGCAATTGCTTCTTGTTCAGTTAACATTGGAACTTGAAGTTTTTCAGCCTTATCTTTTTTAGAGCCCGCATCTGCTCCGTAGATCAAATAATCTGTCTTCTTAGAAACTGACCCAGTGACTTTTGCACCAAGATCCTGAAGCTTCTTAGTAAATTCACTTCGAGTAAAGGCAGATAATTTTCCAGTTAGAACTACTGTCTTTTCCTTAAAGAAATTATCTGGTGCTTCTTCTTCAACTGTTCCTAAATATTCCATATTTAATCCACTGTCACGCAATTCTTGTAGTAGTTTCTGTGCGCTTGGTTGATTAAAATATGCTGTTAATGACTCCGCAATCGTCTCTCCTATTGTATCGATACTTGTTAATTCTGGCACTGTTAATTGACTAACCTTTTCCAAATTTTTATATTTTTCCAAAATTAATCTAGCCGCCTTAGCACCAACATGATCAATTCCTAAGCCGTACAGTAATAATTCAGCAGAGTTTTGCTTACTATTTTCAATAGAAGACAATAAATTAGTAATTGATTTTTCCTTAAAGTGATCGAGTTGTCCTAGTTGGTCCGGAGTTAAATGATATAAGTCAGCTACATCATTAATAAATCCCTTATCAATTAACTGTTTAACAATTCTAGGACCAAGTCCCATAATATTCATCGCTCCACGTGAAGCAAAATGAATAATTCCTTCTTCAATTTGAGCTGGACACATCGGATTAATACAACGAAGTGCTACTTCATCTTGCAAGTGAACTAAAGTTTCTCCACATGAAGGACAAACATTTGGAATCTCATACGGCTTACTATCTTTAGGTCTTTTGCTTAAAACAACACTAGAAATTTCTGGAATAATATCTCCAGCTTTATGCAATTTAACTGTATCGCCAATTCTTACGCCCTTTTCTCTTAGGTAGTCTGGATTATGTAAAGACGCACGAGAGACAATAGTTCCAGCAAGTTTAACTGGATCCATTACTGCAGTAGGTGTTACTACTCCAGTTCGGCCAACTGTCCATTCAATATTTCTAACTACAGTCTCTTGCTCTTCTGGTGGAAACTTATAGGCAATTTCCCAGCGAGGTACTTTTACAGTATTACCCAGTTCATTTTGTAAACTTAAGTCGTCAACTTTTAAAACAATACCATCAATTCCATAACTTAAATCATTACGTTTAGCGGTATATTCATCAATAAACTTAAATACTTCGTCCATTGATTCAAAACGTCGTCCAGACTGATTAGTATGAAATCCTAATCGATTCATTTCATCAATCGCTTGATGTTGACTTGTAATGTTTCTTGGTGGATTAACCCAAGTATAAATAAAAGTACTTAAATTTCTTTTTTTAGTAATTCGAGCATCTAATTGTCTTAAAGAACCAGCAGCAGCATTTCGAGGATTAGCAAAAACCTGCTCTCCTTTTTCATCACGTTCTGCATTTAAGGTTGCAAATGCTTCTTTCTCCATGTAGCATTCACCACGAACCTCAGTTGTTAAAGGTTCAGGTAATGTTTGAGGAATATCTTTAATAAATTTGGCATTAGCTGTTACATCTTCACCAACACGGCCATTTCCTCTTGTAGAAGCACGTGTTAATTTTCCATCAGTATATTCTAAGGATAAAGATAATCCATCAATTTTTAATTCCACATTATAAGCTACTGGGTGACCAACTAATTTCGTAATTCTTTCGTCAAATTCTTTAAGCTCATCTTTTGAGAAAACATCCCCCATTGAAAGCATCGGAACGGGGTGTTCAACTTTAGAAAGATCGCTTTTAATCTCTCCACCAACTCGTTGGGTAATTGAATCAGCAGTTACTAAGTCAGGAAATTTCTGCTCTAATTCTACTAATTCCTGATAGGTCTTATCATATACTGCATCTTCAACTACCGGAGCATCTTTTGCATAATAATCATCTGCCCATTTATCGAGCTTTTTTCTTAATTCATCGACTTTCTGAGAAGCCTCACTATGAGTTAAAACTGCCATTATATTAGCCCCTCTCTAAATCAAACTGTTCTATTTCATTATATCTTTTTAATTGGTGCAAAGGCAGCTAAAAGGCGTTTCACTCCTTGGCTAGCAAAGGCAATATCTAATTCCATATCTTCGCCAGTACCGTTAACTTTAACTACAACACCTTTTCCCCATGCCTTATGGGAAACTTGGTTACCGACATTCCAGGACTTTTTCTCAGCTCCAACTGCACCAGTTGCTTTCTTAGCCTCCTCAATTGTAATCTTTGGAGGGTAAACATGAGAATTAGCTTGTTCCTTTCTATTAATAGCAAAAGGAACAGACATGACAGAATTAGATGGCATTGGGTTAACAAATTCTAAATCCTTATCTTCAATCTCATCAATAAATCGTGATGGTTGATTACGTTGCGGACGGCCATACATCATTCTAGAAAAAGCATTGGTTATGTAGAGTTTTTTTTCAGCTCGTGTAATTCCTACATAGGCTAGTCGACGTTCTTCTTCAAGTTCACTTGGATCTTCTGCTGCTCTTGAAAGTGGGAAGAGTCCCTCTTCCATTCCAACCAAGAAGACCACTGGAAACTCTAGTCCCTTAGCAGCATGAAGAGTCATCAATGCAACTTGGTTATCTTGATTTTCTAAATCATCTTGATCACTTAATAATGAGATCTCTGAAAGAAAATCACCTAAAGCTGTTGAATCTTCATCTTCGGGCTCATAATTATCATCAAAACGCTTAGTAACAGTCAGAAATTCATTTAAGTTTTCTAATCTAGTATCTGCTTCAATTGTGTGTTCATTTTCTAAAGCTTCTTTATAGCCGAAATCCGCTAATATTTTTTCCGTTAACCCTGTTACACCATGCGTCTTACTATATTCGATTGCATCTTTTAAGGCCGTTCCAAAAGTAGCTAAGGTTCTAGCTGGGCGACCCGTAATTGGTGCTAAGCTCAAATTCTTAAAAGTCTCTTCTACTGTAAAGTCATTATCATTAGCAAAACCGTTAAACTTAGCCATCGTAGTTGGACCCAAACCACGTTTTGGTACATTAATAATTCGATTAAAACTCATTGAATCCGCAGGATTTGCGACAACTTTTAAATAAGCCAAAATATCTTTAATTTCTTTTCGATCGTAGAACTTATGTCCTCCAACAATCCGATACGGAATATTAGCTTTAACTAGCGCTTCTTCGACATTACGTGATTGAGCATTGGTCCGATAAAGAACAGCAAAATCCTTGTAGTCTCTTTGATGTTCTTTTATTTCTTCTTTAATCTTTGAAATGATAAACAGTGCTTCATCATTTCCACTTTGAGCACGGTAATAATCGATTTTATCGCCAGCACCTTTATCAGTCCAAAGTTTCTTAGGTTTACGTTTCAGATTATTTTTAATTACTGAGTTAGCTGCATCAAGAATATGGCCAGTAGAGCGGTAATTTTGCTCCAATTTAATAGTAGTAACTTCATCATCCTGATAGTCATGTTCAAAATTAAGAATATTTTCCATGTTAGCTCCGCGCCAACCATAGATAGACTGATCTGCATCCCCAACAACACAAATATTTTTATATTGAGCAGCTAGCGCAACACAAAGTTGATACTGTGCTTCATTTGTATCCTGGTACTCATCCACTAAAATATAGCGGAATTTATTTTGATAATAATGCAAAGTTTCTTGGTCCTTCTTAAATAAGACTAGAGTTTGCATAATTAAATCATCAAAATCCATAATTTGATCACGCTTTAAGCGATGTTGATATTCGCTATATACTTGCGCTGTTACTTTTTCAAACGGACTAGCTGCTTGATCCTTAAAGTCTTTTGGAGTAAGTAAGTCATTTTTTCCATTCGAAATAGCACCTAAAATTGCTTTTGGATCATACATTTTAGGATTAATATTAAGATCCTTTTCAATTCGTTTAATTAATGTCAATTGCTCTGCAGAATCGGCAATTGAAAAATTATTAGAGTAGCCAATTTTTTCTGCATCACGACGTAAAATACGGACACATAAAGCATGAAAAGTTGACATCCAGACACTGTCAGCTGCTGGCCCTAATAACTTTTGGACACGTTCTTTCATTTCAGTTGCAGCCTTATTAGTAAAAGTAATGGCTAAAACATTCCATGGAGCAACGCCCTTTTCTTCAATTAAATAGGCAATTCGACGTGTTAAAACTGATGTTTTTCCACTACCAGCTCCAGCAACTACTAAAAGTGGACCTTCAGTACACTGCACAGCTTTTTTCTGCTGAGGATTTAATCCTGCAAGAATTGTTTCTTCGCTCATTGCTTCTTCCTTTTCTGTTAACTCAAACGCTAAAATAGACTTGTCTATTATAACAAAAAACGACAATAGCATTTACTTAACTATTGTCGTTTTTAATTTAATCATATTGTGTTAAATTGAATTCTTTAATTATATCAATTAATTTTTTTGCATAACCTGGATCTGTCGCATATCCATCTGTTTCTAATGCTTGTGCTTGAGTGGCATAATCTTTGGCAGCTAAAACATGCTGATATTGGTTTCTATTCCAAGTAGTTCCATTCACAAATAGGCTTGTATGTGCCTCGATTGATTCTTCATAAGTATCGTAAACTCGAAAACGCCCCGTAACAGTTTCCCAATGATCATTAACAAACTCAGAGGTCGTTAACTCGCGACTTGTATTCGGATCCATTCCCTTAACGCCAAATAAATTATTGTATTTTCTAGAAAGCTCACTCTGACCAAAATTGCTTTCTAGACAGGCTTGCGCGATTGTAACACTTGGAAAGAGTCCATAAGGCTTGTCAGTCCTTTGGGCAATTGGAGCTACTACTTTAATAAACTTTTCTTTGCTTTGAAGAGATCGTTCTTTTTCTAATTGTGCCTGACGTAATCGCTCATTATTCACAGTGTGCTGACGCCAGTACAAAAAGCCTGATAAAATTATTACCAAAGTAAAACAAATCGCAAATGCTCTTGCAATTATATACTGAATATTTTTTTGACGGCGTCTACGCGACATTTTAACTCATCTTCCTTTTCATCACTTGCTTCAAAGGCATCGCAATTGCCGGCGTAAGAACAGCAGTAAAGATTGCTTCTACAATACCATTAATGCCTAAAACGCTAATTAAAATAGCAATTAAAGGAGCTGAATTTTGAGTTTGACCTAATGAATGAAGTAAAACAGAGGGATCCTTCATGTACCAAAGACTAGTAATACCAACCACAAGTAGCGTATTAGTCAAAGAAGTACATAATCCCGTGATTGTATAAACAACAGTCTTTTGAAATTTTGAATCATCCTTTGCCGCTTGTCCAATCATTCCTGCGATAAAACCCGCAGCTGTCCGAGGAACTAAAGCAATAAGAATGTTTCGGAATAAAAGCATGCTGACAATGTCACCTGGTTGCGTATATGCAACAAACATACTCAATAAGCCCCAAAATAAACCAATTGATGCTCCAAAACCTGGTCCCATTAAACATCCGGCCAATGCAACTGTTAAAGGAATAGTTGTAATAGAGGGTAATCCTGGCAAAATCCGGATGTAGCCAATATAAGGGACAAAGGTCTGAACTAAAATAATTGCAACAAAAATAGCACTGATGGCAATTCTAAAAGTCTTCTTACTAATCATAGTCTTTCCTACTTTATTAATTTATAACTTTAACAAAAAAGGAAGCCGCAATTTGCGACTTCCTTTTCTTAGTGGTGCGGGCGAGAAGACTCGAACTTCCACGATCTAAAAGCGATCACAAGATCCTTAGTCTTGCGCGTCTACCATTCCGCCACGCCCGCGGTACTTAAATAATATACCAGATAATTTTTCTTTTAGCAAATGAAAATTCAAATTTTTTATTTATTTTTTCTGATTAATGTTAATCTTCCGCCGCATTTGCCACATCTATATTTTTTTGTATTTACTTTACGAACGCGAGGATACTGAAAATGACAATTTTTACATTCATAAATATAATTTCGATTTTGTCGACGTCGTAAACCAATATCAGGCGTATAACGACTACCTCCAACAGCAGCAAGCAAATTCTTAAAATCACGATTACGATGCTGATAACCGCGACCCGCTAAATGTAAGTGATAATGCGTTAACTCATGCTTAATTATTCCAACTAAATCTGCATAATATTTTTTATCTAAAAAATGACCGTTAATATCAATATGATGATCCTTTAAAAAGTATCTTCCGCCCGTCGTTGTCATTCGATTATTAATTTTAACTTCATGTTTAAAGGGAGCATGAAAATACCGTAAAGAAATTTCTTCTACTAATTTTTGTAACTCTGCTTGATTCATTATTTTCGTATTAATTTTTGATATATTCCAGCTTGTTTAGGAGAAGATATCTTTCTCTTTAAATCAGTCACAATTCTTTGCTTCAAAGACTGCTTTCCATCTATCCACGTTCCAGTAAACAAGTGAATGGAATATGAATTCTTACTTGGATTACACAAAAGTCCATCCGAATAAACATGAACTCCATCTTTTAATATTTGTTCCTTATTGCCTATTTTTAGACCATAATTTTCTTTTAAAATATCAGTTACTGAAATACTATTCACACCTGCCATTTGATCATTCTTATCAAAAGTAAAATCTCGATTATTGTAATAATTAAGAATATCCTTCATAAAAGGATGATCCATTTCAGCGCCAAAAATAGCTGCTGACAAGTAATCATTGTTTTCAAAACCAATAAATGCACGATTATTTAAAAGTGGATCTAATTTCTTAAGGACTCTAACGTCTGTATCTAAGTAAATGCCACCTTGCTCATAAATCACACGGGCTCTAATATAGTCAGAAACAAATGCCCACTTTTTGGCCTCATAGGCTTGTTCAATATACTTATTTTCATGTACGTTAAAATTATTTTCATTCCATTCAATAATTTCATAATCTGGCAATTTATTTTTCCAGGTGGCAATGCATTCTTCAATTAAAGATGATTTAGGGTTATTTCCTACCCAAATATAATGGATTTTTTTAGGAATCATTTTTGTCTTTTAATCTTTCTAGAAAAGCGAGTAACAAATTCAATCATATCTTGATTAAAATCTAACTTCATCATAAACATAATTGCCGCATAAATTACTAGCATCAAAATTGACTTAACTGCCATATTTAAAAAACTCGAGGTAATTAAATTTGGCATTAACATACCAGCAATTAAGGTAATTATTCCAATTAAGAAATATTTCGGTACATCACAGAAGGCATCTTTAAAATTATAGTCATCTCTAACAATCCAAAGTCGTAAAATTAACACTACAAATTCTGTAATTAAAAT
This sequence comes from Lactobacillus johnsonii, assembly GCF_014058685.1. Taxonomy (NCBI): domain Bacteria; kingdom Bacillati; phylum Bacillota; class Bacilli; order Lactobacillales; family Lactobacillaceae; genus Lactobacillus; species Lactobacillus johnsonii. The sequence continues at coordinate 1,569,425 of NZ_CP059055.1, forward strand.
TGCTACTGTAGCACCGCTGGCTCCATATGGTCGATCTAGTATAGCTGCTAAAACTAATTCAATTATGGCCCCAATTACAACTGGAATCGCATATTCTTTATCTCTTCGATTAGCAAGTGCAAATTGATTAGCAAAGACCCCACCCATCGGAATCATAATAATCGTTAGTGCAAAAAAGAACATTAGCGGTGTCATTGGAATAAATTGTTTACCAAAGAAGAAAGGTACGAACTGCTCAGTATTTGCCATGATAATTACTGCAAATAAAGTTCCAAGCATTGTAGTTGCTTCAAGAGACTTCTTTAAAACTACTTTTTGAGTTTCTTTTTCTTCACTAGCCATCTTCGGCATAATCACCAAAGAAATACTTGTAATTACCCCCAATACCATATTTGAAATTCGCTGTGAATTATCATAAAAAGCCACCTGAGTTGAATTGCTGAAGAATCCTAAAATTGGCTTATCAAGAGATGTGTAAATCTGTGTGGCAATCTGAGGAATCATTAAGGTGATAATCGAAATAATGGTGGTCTTATATTTATAGAAATGCCCTACTGGTCTTCCTACATAACGATGAATATCAAGCCAAAATACAAAAGATCCTAGCATGGTTGAAACTGACATAATCAGGAAGTATTTCCAAAGATCTGCAGGCGATTTAATTAAGAGAAAAATCAAAACTACACTGGCTAATTTAACAATCGTATTTTTTAATACAACTCTACCAAAATCAGCCAATCCTTGAAAAAACCAAGAAATATCAACTTGAGCTGAGATCAAATATGGAACCATTAAGATTAAATAGTTCCAATATTGAACATGAAAAATATTCGTAATTAATAAAGTGATTAAAATAGTCACTAAACCTGCAATTGCTTGAAAATACCACAATCCCCAAAAAGCTTCAGTTAATTCTTGAGGGGTACCATAAGCTCTAGTCCGAGATACTGTCCTAATACCAATATAAGAGACTGATAAAGTACAAAATACCATCAAAAATTGCACAGTATTATTTACACTGCCATAAATACCATAAGTCTTAGGCCCTAACACTCTTGATAAGTATGGAACGGTGATCAGCGGTACTAAAACTAGAAAAATTTGATAGACCGCATTATATAAAATATTAAGAAAAGTTCGCTTCACTACTTTTTCCTCTAAAAATTCTTCGTCATGTAATCAAAGATAGGCTCGCAAGAATCAATATCTTCAACTTCATCAATTAATTCACGCCAATAAAAACGCTGATTTTTGTATTGCTTATCATCAGGATGTCTCAAAACTTGCAGAAGTTCTTTTTGTGAGTTAACACAGGGTCCCGGTGTAACATCTTCGTAGGGGCTTAATAATAAACCGCGTACTTTTTCATATTGCTTTAGATAATTAGTAATAAAAATAATTGGTTTATCCAAATACAAGTAATCAAAATAAATTGATGAAAAGTCAGTTATTAAGAAATCAGTATCTCCAAGCAATTCATATAAATCAAGGTTATTTTCAAAAAGATAATCATTATTTAAAAAAGCAACATTTGAAAACTGACTATTAAAGTTATCAAACATTCGCATTTCATAGGGATGAAGTTTCACAATCAAGTATTGGTGATTATCCTTTAAGGCATCATTTAACTCATAAGGGTCAAAGCCTAAAAAAGCAAAGAAATTACCTTGTTTTATCATTTCCATAACACTTGGATCCTCAAGCTCGTAGCGGAAAGTTGGCATATAAATTCCGATTTTAGCTTGCTCATCCTTAGTTTTAAATAAATCCTCTAATAATTTTTCTTTAGAAATTGCTGGTTGATCAATATAATCAATTCGAGGAAAGCCCAGCTTTTGATATTTTTTCCCCTCAATTGCCATACATGCGCTCATTAAAGTTTCGTATAAATCTGAGCTTGATGTTACCATATCAGCATTTTTATGCCAAAGCTTTTGATTTCGTTTATTAGCACGATAGCGTGTATTATGTGCCATAAATCCCATCCGCTTTAGCGGAACACCGTGCCAGAATTGAATATTAATTTGTGCGCGGCGTGCTTTAAAAGGTTGGTGCGTAGTAATCACATACTTGGCTGCACCAATCTTTTTCCACGTTTCCCAAGACAAATGTGACGATGGCCACGGTTCAACTAAGGTTACGTCATAATCCGGATGATTAGCTTTAATGTATTTATAGAATAAATAACCGTTTGAGCCGGATCTACCCGATCCGTTTAGAACAACAATATTTTTTTCTTTAATTGGACGAAAACTCGCTAGCAAGCTCATCCCCCATAAGTACAAGCGAAAAAATAAACTCTTCATTAGATATTCCCCAGTAACGTACACATATATTATGTGTTGATTTTTTTATTTTATTCTTTACTAAGGGTATAAAAAAAGCCTGAGTAAACTCAAGCTTTTTTTGATTATTTGATAAAACTTTACTTTCTTCAACCTATTAATATTTTTTCCTTTTATAGCTATTACTTCTCATTGAAGTTTCATATAATTCATATTAGAGATACTTTTATATAGGAGAGTGCAACATGAATATTGGGGAAGCATTAAAACAATATCGTACCAGTGCAGGCCTAACTCAGAAAGAATTTACTCAAAATATCCTTTCGCCAGCACATTACTCAAAAATAGAACGTAATTTACATGAAATTTCCGCAAATGATCTTCTTAAACTTTTAAACCAAAATAAAATACGATATTCAGATTTTTTCTCCTCTCTTAACCAAAATAGTATAGAAGAACAAGATAAAAAAATTAGTGATCAATTGCTGTCTGCTTACTACGATAGAGATGTTGATAAAGCCAAAGAAATTTATACTCAAATTAGTACATCCGATAATGATTTACTCAAGTTACGAGCTGAATTGATCCTTGATACCTTGCAAGGAGGTCGTCGTAAACTTTCTAACAATAAAGATAAAATTCTGCAAAAGGTCTTTTCAGGCAATCACTGGAATAGTGATTCTAGTAAAATTCTGATATTAGCTAATTTTATTGAGGTTTTTGATCCTCTTGATTTACCTTTTTTCTTAAATCAAATTTATAAAAAATATCAAAACAATCTTGCCCAACAACCTCTTAAAATTCAAGAAAGTGTTGCAACTTTTTGTATTAATTACTTATATTCCGCATCCCAAAATAAACATATTAGTTCAATTGATAAGGCTATTCATTTATTAACTCAATTAACAGAATCTCCTGAACTAGGTATTGAAAAAATTTTAGGTTATTACTATCACTGCTACTTTACTAATCAGAAAGATCAATTAGAAATAATTACTAAACTTTTAAAGCAAAGTAATTTAAGTAAAATAATAGATATTTTACCTCAATAAACTGCATATACGCATTTTGTTAATCAATTATGCAGAAATAATCTCTTCATTACATAAATTCTTTATCATTTGTCTCATCTTAAATGAAAAGAGGATCAACAATGAAGAAATTTATCAACAAAAAATATTTTACCTTAAGTATCTTGCTTGCATGCTTAAGTGGCTTAGAGTTACCCTTCGGAACTTGGTCATATTCAGAGATTTTCGCTCTAATTACCGAAAAAAATATTCCTAATACTATCAAGATGATAACAATTATTACTGCTGCTCAAGTTCTTTTGGTTGTTATCAAATATTTAAATACAAGGATGCTCAATAGAAATATTGCTTGTTTTAATCAAAATGTGCGTGAATATCTAATGAAAAGTAACTTTATTGAAATTAGTGAAAATAATGTGTCAAAACAAATTTCTTTTTTATCAAATGATCTTAATTTAATAGAAGAAAATTATTTTAAGCAGCTTTTTCAATTGATTTCTATGATTGTAACAATTATCGGAACTTTAATAATTGCAATCGGCAATAGTTTTCTATTAACTTTAGTTTTTATTTCATTTGCTATTTTTTCAAGTATTATTCCTAAGTTTTTCAGCAAAAAAACAGCCCAACAATCAAATAATTGGAGTACTTCTACTGGAACTTACATAACATTTATGTCTGATTTTCTAAAAAACATTAGAACAGTTTTAAATTATAATGCCTTAGATACATTTATTAAAAAAGGACAAAAAATTATTACTCAATCTACTGAAAATAAAAGATTACGTGATAATACAATTGCCAAAAGTAATTTTTGGGTTAATATATTCGTTTATTCTTTTAGCTTTTTACCTATTGGAGTAGGAATAATTATGGTCATCAAAGGGATGCTCACTCTAGCCTCATTTGTGGCAGTTCAATATTCCAGTACTTGGATTATTAACAGTTTTTACAGTATTAATAGCTGCCGTAATCAAATGTCTTCGGCAAAACCCATGATAGATAAGCTGAACTCCTTTAAACCAGAAAAATTTAATACAGATGTTTCTAATTCTAACCTAGATACACTAATACTTAACAATATTAGTTTTGGATATAAGGCAGAAGAATTAGTTTTAGACAAAGTCAATTTAGAAATTAAAAAAGGCGATAAGCTATTACTTACCGGTAAATCTGGTCAGGGAAAGTCTACTCTCCTTAATCTTTTAACTGGTCGACTAAAACCTACTAACGGAAATATTCTTATCAATGGATTATCTAATAAAAGTTTTACATTTAGTGAGGTACAACAGACTTCTCAAATATTTAATGATACTTTGCTTTTCAACCTAACTTTAGGTAAAAAGTTTAGTGATTCCAAAATTGCAGAAGCTATCAAAAAGGCCGGATTATTGCCATATGTTAAGCGGTATGGATTAAATGCAATTATAGAAGAAAATGGGAAGAACTTATCTGGTGGTGAAAAGAAAAGAATAGAGTTAGCACGAGCTTTTTTATATGAAAGAGATTTTTTAATCGTTGATGAAGGAACAGCTTCGCTTGATCCCACTACAGCCAATCAGATACATGAAATGTTTTTGAATTCTCCACTAACTGTGGTTGAAATTGATCATCACATTCCACCCAAAATCATGCACCTCTTTAATCACCATTATGAATTACACAACCAACAATTAGAACGTATATTTTAATTTGTAAAAAAGACAACTAGTTAACATTTTAGCTAGTTGTCTTTTTACACATATATTTTACTATTTAAATTCTAGAAAATAATATTCATCACTTTCTAGCAGCTTTTCTTTCAAAGAATTTAACAATTTCGACAATAATTATCATCAAAAATCCAGCAACAATAACTACAAGCCATTGCATCCCATCTAACTCAGTTACATCAAAAATCTTAGTTAAAAATGGAATTTCTACTGCCGCCATAACTAAGGCAGAAATAAGAATTGCTCCATTAAACCACTTATTCTCAAATGTTTGTGCTCTAAAGATTGATTTATGAATAAATTTAGAGTTAAAGGCATGGAATAATTGGATTAATCCTAAGGTAAGGAAGGCCATCGTTAAGGCATCTGCGTGTTGCATAGCTGCACTTCCAACATGTGGACCAACATGTAAACCAAGTTGATATGCACCTAAGACCAAAATACCCTCTAAGATACCTTGATAAATAATCGAGCTTGCAACGCCTCCACTGAAGAAGTTTGACTTTCTACCACGTGGCTTATTCTTCATAATACCTGGCTCAACAGGTTCAACACCTAAAGCGATAGCTGGCAAAGTATCAGTAACTAAGTTAATCCACAACAATTGCACTGGCATTAAGATATCCCAACCAAGCATTGTCATCATAAAGACAGTTAAAACTTCACCAACGTTACAACTCATCAGATAAAGAATTGCCTTTTGGATATTAGCAAATACCTTACGTCCTTGTTTAATAGCTTCAACAATTGTCGCAAAGTTATCATCTGCCAAAACCATATCAGCTGCACCTTTTGAAACTTCAGTACCAGTAATTCCCATACCAATACCGATATCAGCTTCTTTTAGACTAGGTGCATCGTTAACACCATCCCCAGTCATAGCAACAATCTTATTATTTGCTTGCCAGGCTTTAACAATTCTAACCTTGTTTTCTGGTGAAACACGAGCATAGACACTGTAGTCTTGAACATGCTCATTGAAGTACTCGTCAGAAAGTTTATCAAGTTCTGCACCAGTAATTACAGCCTTATTTTTATCTGGACTTTCTTCTAAAATGCCTAAACGAGATGCAATTGCAGCAGCTGTAATTTGATGGTCACCAGTAATCATTACTGTTCTAATACCGGCACTTTTTGCTTCGGCAACAGCAGATTTTGCTTCTGGTCTTTCTGGGTCAATCATTCCTACTAAACCAGCAAAGATTAGATCTTGCTCAACATTATTAGTCGTTGGATCATCATAAGCTTTATCTACAATCTTGTAAGCCAGTCCTAATACACGTAAAGCTTGTTCAGCCATCCCTTTATTTGATGCAAGAATTGTTTCTTTTTCATTATCTGAAATTGGCGTTACTTGACCATCTTTTTCAATTTTTGTTACTCGCTTTAATAATTCATCTGGCGCTCCCTTTACAGCCACAAAGAACTTATCGCCATAATGGTTAACCGTAGACATTAATTTTCTTTCTGAATCAAATGGAACTTCTTGAACGCGGCTGTCTTTCTTAAGAAGATCTTCAACTTTAATATTTTGATCAAAAGCATATTGAATCAAGGCTGTTTCAGTTGGGTCCCCTAAAAGCCGACCACCATCTTCAATCTTTGTGTCATTAGCTAATATCATCGACATCATAGCCGGATTATCACTATTAATTGGTGCTTCATCATTATGAAGTTCGCCGTTATAGTAAATTTTTTCAACAGTCATTTGGTTCTGTGTCAAAGTACCAGTCTTATCAGAACAAATAATATCGGTAGCTCCTAAGGTCTCAACAGCTGGCAATTTTCTAACGATTGCCTTATGCTTAGCCATTGTTTGTGTTCCTAAAGCCAAAATAATAGTTACAATAGCTGGTAATCCTTCTGGGATTGCAGCTACAGCTAAAGAAACAGCCACTAGAAACATATCGATAATTAATTTATTAGTCGGCTCGCTTCCCTGTTTGGTAAACATTCCGACGATAAAGACAATCACACAAATTGCCAAAATCATAATCGTTAAAGTCTTACCAAGCTGATTCAAGTTTTCCTTTAATGGAGTAGCTGTTTCATCTGCATTATTAAGCATTGTAGCAATCTTACCAACTTCGGTATTCATACCAGTGCCAACAACAATACCTTCTGCTCGTCCGTAAGTTACATTAGTATTTGCGTAAGCCATGTTAACACGGTCACCTAGTGCTACATCATCAGCTTTTAACACGTCACTATCCTTTTCAACAGGTACTGACTCACCTGTCAAAGCTGACTCTTCAACTTTTAAACTTGCAGTCTTAGCTAGCCGCATATCAGCTGGAACAACGTCCCCTGCTTCAAGCAAGACAATATCACCAGGCACAATATCTGTACTTGGAATTTCTAAAATTGCACCTCCACGTCTTACATGGGCATTTGGTGTTGACATCTCCTTTAAAGCATCAATCGCAGCTTCTGATCTAGCTTCCTGAATTACTCCTAAAATTGCATTCAGCAAAACAACAATCATAATAATTGCAGCATCAGTCCATTCATTAGCAACTACACCAGATAAAATGGCAGCCACAATTAAGACAATAATCATAAAGTCCTTAAATTGATCGATAAAGCGCATAAACATACTACGCTTTTTCTTTGATGCTAAAGAATTGGGCCCATCTGAAGCTAATCTCTTCTTAGCCTCATTATCAGACAACCCATTGTCTAACGATGTGTTCAGCTCTTTCTCAATTTGAGAAATCTCTTGAGCATAGTATTTCTCTTTCACCGTAAAACATCCTCCCATAAACAAAAAAGACCTATGACCAGTTATCAGTCATAAGTCTCACTAATTAAGATAAGTCCAGAGATATCCATCTCGGTTGTTGAACTTATCGCAATAACTTGCCGTTACTCTCTTATGCATCTATAGTATATTAAACTATCTAGTCCGATACAAGTTTAGTTCTTTTTACATAAATCATCAAAAATAGTAGTTAAAATTTATAAAATTAAAGTCTAACAGCATCTAAATCGGCATCAGTAATATTTATCAAGTCTTCCTCTGAATAACTATCAGTCAGGGCTACGCGTACTGCTTGTTTCTTTATAATCTTATCATTTAAATTTCTGACCCAACGCCCATTACTGTTATCGTTATCCTTACTTAAATTATTCTTCAATAAGTCTGCATAACTTGAAGGATTTACATGATATTGTTGTTTCTTTAGAGAAAACAATCCAATTTGAACCATTTCATCAACTGTATAATCTTCAAAATCAAATTTATTCGGAATACGACTACGTAATCCTGGGTTTGTTTCTAAAAACTTCTCCATATCGTTAGTATAACCAGCAAAGATAATCATAATATTAGAGCGATGATCTTCCATAAACTTTAATATTTCATCAATTGCTTCTTTACCGAAATCATTCTGACCACCACTAGCTAAGGTATATGCTTCATCAACAAACAAGATCCCACCTAAAGCTGATTCAAGAACTTTTCTAGTTTTTTCAGCTGTTTGACCAACATATCCTGCTACTAAATCAGCTCGAGATGTCTCAATTAATTTATCTTCAGCTATTACGCCTTTTTCATATAGAACATGGCCAACAATACGAGCAACTGTTGTTTTTCCAGTTCCTGGATTTCCTAAAAACAATGAGTGCAACGTTTGAGAACTAGTATTTAAACCTTTCTCTTCACGTTTTTTATTTAAAACAGTGACTGCAATAAATTCTTTAACTTGTTGCTTTACCGTTTCTAGACCGATCATTTCATCAAGCTGCTGCATACCTGATTTTTGAGGACCTTTTTGTAGATCCTTTTGGTCTTTTTCTGCTTTATTTGCCTGCTTAGAGTTAGATTCTTTTTTCTGGGTAGTAAAGTACTCAATATCGTTTTGTAAATTATCTTTTACTATTGTGTATTGATTATTTTCATCCAAATCATACTCATCATTAGTAGAATCAAATTTCAATACATAAACTTCAGGGACATTAAAAGTTACATTATCTTCAATTTTAATATTAGGTGAACTTTCAAAAGCTAGACCAATCCAGTCTAGCTTTATATTACTTTCACCTTTAGCAAAAATGTTAATTTTCCCATTATCTCTACCATCAAGTAAAAGAGTTTCTCCAGTTAAAGCACTATGATCTTCTATAATAATTGACTCAACAATTCTACTTGTATTTCCTACATCTATCTTACTTTGATTATAGAGATATAAAGAATCAATTATTGAATTTTCTACTTTTGCCTGAGCAGCTTTTTGTAAATAAAGGGCCCCAGAATAATTAGGTTCTTTAATAATTGAAGAGGTAATATTGAGAATAGATTCACTACTAAAAATGCAAGGATAATCTTTTTCTTTTACTCCACCCGTTACAGTTACATTCTGTAATGTAGCAACAGTATTCGAATATAAACTAAGGACATTACTTTCACCATAGCTAAGCGTAGTATTCTGAAGAGTTAAATTTGCTTCAGTAGCAGTAATTTTACAATTAAGAGTACTATTCTTTATCTCTACATTCCCTTTTTCAACATAAATTCTATGTGCACCGTCACCAAGTTTATCCTTTTTAACGTACAAATCATCAAATTGAGCAGTAGCACCATCATCTACATAAATAATTGGATAATTTTGACCAGTCGTAGCGTCATTAACGACCGAAACATGTGTCGCAATTAATTGACTGTTATTTGTTACTTGAAGACAATTATTCTTATCTTGATAGTGTCTCAGAGTCAGATTATTTAATTTTACCTGGGCGCCATTTTTAATGATAAAGCCGCCTAAAATAAAAGTATTATCTTCACCAGAAATATTTAGACTCTTGTTAATTACATAATTTTGATCCTCAAGTGGAAACTGATAATCTCTTTTAATCAGAATATTGTCCCCATCTGAAGCTTGATTTAATGCATCTTCAAATTCCCAGGTAGTACGCTGCTTTTTGAAAAAACCTCGATCATCTGGTCCAACTACAAAAAACGTCATATTTCCTCCAAGAAAAATACTTAACTAATTTTGCTTATAGAAATCATCAAAAATAGTTACTGGCAAATGACGCTTATGTTCACTCTTTTTCCACAACTTTTCAATCTGTTCAGCTGCTTCTTCACTCACATCTTTACCTTCTAAGTAATCGTCAACATCTTTGTAAGTTACTCCTAATGCTACTTCATCAGGTAAGTCTGGACGATCTTCTTCTAAATCAGCAGTTGGTGCCTTTTCATATAAGTGCTTAGGACATCCAAGTTCCTTAAGCATTGCCTTGCCTTGACGCTTATCTAGTCTAAATAATGGGGTAATATCAGCAGCACCGTCACCATATTTAGTGTAAAAACCAGAGAAGTTTTCTGCCGCATGATCAGTACCTACAACAGCTCCATTATTGGCACCAGCAATTGCATATTGAACTACCATTCTTTGACGAGCTTTGATATTTCCTTTATTAAAGTCAGTAATTTTTTGACCAGTTGCTTCAACTACTTTTACCATTGCATCAACTGGTTCTTTAATATTAACAATTAGATCTTGATCAGGCTTTTGAAAAGCAATTGCATCGGCGGCATCACTTGCATCTGCTTGAACGCCATAAGGTAGACGAACAGCAATAAACTGGTAAGACTTATTCCCAGTTTCTTCACGCATTTCTTCAATTGCCATTTGGCAGAGTTTACCAGTTAAAGTTGAATCTTGACCACCAGAGATCCCTAAAACATAAGTCTTCAAAAAAGGATTTTCCTTCAAATAATCTTTTAAAAAGTCAATAGACTTTCTAATTTCTTTTTTAGGGTCAATTTCTGGTAACACATGTTCATACGCAACAATTTTTTCTTGTAATGGACGCATCTTAATATCCTCTTTTCACAATTCGACTACGAATATCATTAATTAAGCTCATCTTGTTATCATATAGCTTTTGGGATAAGTCCACTGGATAATCTTGTGGATTCAAACTACGTTTATATTCGTCCCATAATCCGTCTAAGTTATTAGCTGCGAATTCTTTTGTTTCTTTAAGAGTAGGTTCTTTATAAACAAGTTTTCCTTCATGGAAAATTTCTTGTAGTAAAGGACGAGCAGTATAATCAGTAACGACCTTATTAATGTAAGTGTATTGCGGATGGAACATAAAAAGCGCATCAAATTTTCTTGGATCTTCATCATAGCGTGATACCCAATCACCCTCATTTTTCTTCTCAGAGTTTGCTTGAATCCGCCATACCTGCTTTTTACCTGGAGTAGATACTTTTTCAGCATTTGAAGAAATTTTCAAAGTATCGCGCATCTTGCCTTCTTTATCTTCAATTGCTACTAACTTATATACCCCACCTAGAGCAGGTTGATCAAAGGCTATAATTAATTTAGTACCGATTCCCCAAACATCAATTTTTGCACCTTGCATCTTAAGGTTTTGAATAGTCTTTTCATCTAAATCATTTGAAGCATAAATTTTTGCATCCGGGAAACCAGCATCATCTAATTGCTTACGCACTTTCTTAGAGATATAAGCCATATCGCCTGAGTCAATTCGAACCCCTTGGAAATTAATCTTGTCGCCCATTTCTTTAGCAACTTTAATAGCAGTTGGCACACCACTTCTTAAAGTGTCATAGGTATCAACTAAGAATACACAGTCCTTATGAGTCTCAGCATATGCTTTAAAAGCATCATATTCATTATTAAATGCTTCAACCAAAGAGTGAGCATGAGTACCAGCGACAGGAATATCGAATAATTTTCCTGCTCTAACATTACTAGTAGCGTCAAAGCCACCAATGTATGCTGCCCGTGTTCCCCAAATAGCTGCATCGGTTTCTTGTGCACGACGTGAGCCAAATTCCATTAAACCATCATTACCAACAGCGACCTTAATTCTAGCCGCCTTAGTAGCAATCAAAGTTTGGAAATTAATAATGTTTAAAATTGCAGTTTCAACTAATTGTGCTTGAGCTAACGGTCCTTCAACCTGCATAATCGGTTCATTGGCAAAAACTAATTCACCTTCTCGAGCACTTCGAATGGTTAACTTCAATTCTAAATTACGTAAATAATCGATAAAGTCATCATCGTAGTCACAAGTTTCCTTGAGATACTCTAAATCACTTTCATTAAAACGAAGATTATTTAGGTATTGAATAACATGACTTAAACCAGCATTAACTGCGTAGCCATTGCCAAAAGGTTCTTTTCTAAAGAACACTTCAAATACAGAATTTCTTTCACTTATTCCCTTTTTAAAATAGGTATACATCATATTAATTTCATACAAATCAGTATGTAAAATTAATGAATCATCTTGATCAACTTGTGGGTAAAACATTTTGTCCCCTCATCACTAAAATAAATAATTTTTTTCTTGTATTTTATTATAATCAAACAAGAGCAGATATCAAAAAGAGACATCAAATTTGATGCCTCTTTTTGATATTTTAATTACTTATTATTCTTACATAATCCCTAATTGTAAAAAAATCTAGGATCTGTTCTAACTTTTTCTGATCATCTTTTTTAATTTTGTAAATAGTAGTTCCTTGACTAATTATTTTCATTAAATCGTAATAAAACTGATCTAACATATTTTTTGACAACTTATTACTAAACTCATCAATTTCTGTTCCCCAATATATTTTTGTACCTTTGGGAATAACAATTTTTGCAGTTTTTTGAGGGTCAAAATTATTTCTAAAATCAACAATTGTTTTCAAATATACATTATCCAATTCAGAATCTTTAATATTTTTAACAACTAGAGGCGTGATTTCCTTTAAAGAAGTTTGGCCTTGTTTAAAAATTGATGGATATAAAGAAGCAATATGAAGCCGATTAATTAAATTGTATAAAGTCGCTTGTGTGGAATAGGCCGGCACATTTATCCGGCTTACAATATGATGCAAAGTCCTCAAATTTGTAGATAATTCAAATAAAGTTTTAGAATTATTTTGTTTTAGAGAATTATCACCTAAATTTACTTTTTTGGAAACCCGATATTTTAATCCAACAAAATTACCATTTACTACTCTTAATCCTAAATTATTTTCTGCATTATACCAAACGGGCATCCCATTAATTAAATAATTTTCATATACGCTGGTCTCAAATGTCTCTCTTCGCCAAAAAGCATAATTAGTATAAATATTTTTTCCAAGTCCCAGGGCGGTTTTTATTAGACTAACTTCGTTTCGATAATAAGGTCTAACTAAATGAAATTTACCATCTTTTAAGCGCTGATACATAGCTCTAATTCCAACAAACATTCCGTCACATTTTTCACCAAGAATCGTGCTAACAGCACGGTAAAAAACATTTTGATTGAATAGAATTTTATCGGCATCTAAAACAAAAATTATTTCTCCACTCGCATACTTCAGTCCGTGTCTAATAGCCTTAAAATAATTATGATGAGTTTGCTTAGTATATTTAAGAGGTAGTTTTGTATTTCCTAAGTATCGTCTTAAAATTTCTTCTGTTTCGTCCTGTGATCCATCATTAATTAAAATAATCTCCCAATTTTGATAGGTTTGATTTTTTATTGATTCTAGGGCTTCAACAATCGTCTTTGCGCTGTTATAAGCCGGGATGAGGACAGAAATTTTTACTTGTTTCTTCCCTAAACTAATATTTCCAAAGATATTAACAATAGATAAAGACAAAATAAAGATTAAAACTAAATAACTCGTATTAAGCACATTTGACTCAGCAACAAGCATACTTATTTCGTTAATAATTAAAAATATTATTATCCCGACAATTAGATGACTAGTAGGCCTTAAATGACCCTTAACTTTCAAATAAAATATTGATCCAATTATTTCTATTAATAAGATGATTGAACCAATACTCCAAGAAAGATTTTTTAAAACAAAATCAGGCAATTCAGGTACATACCAAACTAGAGAAATAAGTAGAACAATCAAGTAAACACACAATAAAAAAGGACGTAATTGTTCACTAAAAGTAACCACAACTCTAATCAGATAAAAGACAAAAGTCAAAACTGAAATAATTAAAATTAGCAAAGTACCTGCTTTGATTGATAATTGAGCTAAAATATTTAAATTAAGTAATAGTAATACTAAGTTCTTTGCATTAAAGTGTCGATCTAAAAAATATAAAATCCCCATGTAAGAGATAATTGTCAATTGATATAAAGCACCAATTTCTGATAAAGGGAAGATATCAAGATTATTTAGAACCACTGCTAACGCTAAAAAAACTGAAAGAAGACTCAAAGTTTTTTCTAAAAACCATTGATCTAAATCTTCAAGAGGAACTGATAAAGCTAATAAGAGCAATATTAATCCATAAGCAGCACTAACAATGAAAAAGCCATTATCACCCTTCCAAATATTGCTACTAAATTCAAAAATTAAAGGGAGAATTCCAATTAAAATTGCTAAAATCTTGCTTTTATGATAATTTTCCACTATTTTCACCTAAAACAAGTTTGTAATAATTTTCGATTGCTACTAATTGGTTTTTCATTGAAAAAGCGTGCATCAGATATGTCTTTTCTTTTTCAGCCATAGCCATGAGATCTGTCTTGCTCCTAGCCGTAGCTTGTCTTATTTTTTCACTAATGCTGTCTATATCTCCAATTTTAGCAACAAAACCATACTCTTCATTAGGAATCATCTTCTCAATATCACCAACATCAGTTGACAAAATTGGTACTAAATTATCACTAGCCTCTAATAAGACAAGGGGGAAACTTTCTGAATAAGATGTTAAAACTGCCAAATCCATCTTTTGATATAACTTTCTAGTCTCTTGATGAGTCAAAAAACCATGAAAAGTTACTTGCGAACTAATTCCTAAGTCTCGTGCTAATGCTCTTAAATTATTTAATTCACTGCCATCGCCTACAATATGCAAGCGAATATTTTGATCATTGAGATTTTTTATTGCCTTTAAAAGCAAATCTTGTCCCTTAACTTTTTCAGCTCGACCAACATTAATAATATTGAAATAGGGATGAGCATATTTTTTAGGAACATCCTTATTTTGATGGAAAAAAATCCCATTATAAATTACGCAAATTTTTGTTTTCGGAATACCTACTTTTTCAACTAGAAGGTTAGAAAAGTTCTGGGTAATTGCAAAGATACCATCTGCTTTTTTTAAAGCCATGATATTTAATTTAGTAAAAATATTTCCAATCATTCCTCGACCTTCAAAATCCTTTAAAGGATCAGAATGAACGGTAATAATCCACTTTGCTTTGATTTGCTTTTTAATCATTGAGACAAACAGATTAGCTCTTGCTCCATGAGTATGGACTATATCAAAATTCCCCTCATTGATAAACCTCGTAAGACGCTTTAAAACACTTAGGTCATAACGGCTTTGTGCTCCTAAAATGGTTGTTTTAATTTTTGCTTTTTTAGCAGCTTTTGCTACAGGTCCATCTGCTAAAGTTAAAAGCTCAAAATCCACATTTTGTCTTTTTGCTTCTGTCAACAAATTAACAATATGAGACCGTCCCCCACCTTTTTCTAAACCAGCATTAATATGTAAAACTTTCATTTAATTAATTCTTTCCCTTATTTTCTTTCTTTGATTTTTCAACTTCAACTACAAATTCTGGCAATGCGAGCATGCGCTTAAAACGAGTTGGATTAGTAATTAAGCGATAGAACCATTCAAGATGCGTTTTTTGAAATACTTCTGGAGCACGTTTGACTACGCCAGAAAAAACATCAAAACTTCCGCCCACTCCCATCATAATTGCAGGCACTTTTGCCTGACGTAGGATGGAGATCAGCTCTTCTTGTCTTGGAAAACCAATTGCTGCAAAAACCATATCAGGACTTGATTCTTCAATTCTTTTAGCTACCGTCTTTAGATCATCCTTAAAATAGCCATCTTCTGCTCCGACTAATTCAATTCCTGGATACTCACGAGCAATCTTTTCTTTGGTAATTCGCATTACTTCAGGCTTTGCACCAATTAAATATACTCGCAATTTTCTTAAGTTTCCTACCTGTAGCAGCCAAGTAAATAGATCATACCCTGTTACTCGTTCTTTAAGCGGTTTTTTTAATATTTTTCCACCTAAGACAATTCCAATTCCATCAGGTGTAATCAAATCCGCATTCTTAGTAATAAGGTTCATAAATTTTGGATCTTTATTAGCTGCCATTACAATTTCGGGATTAGCTGTTACTACCATGGTTGATAACATATTATTTAACCTACTAATCAATCTATCTTTAAATTCTTCTAAAGAATAGTTATCAAATTCAATTCCTAAAATATTAACTTTACTCATTCTCTACTTTTTAACCATTTCTATGTGAAATAATATCTTTACTTATTATTTTAACAAAAAAGCTGTAGGAACTTTTTCAATATAAAAGTTTCACTTTTTTATACTTCTGCTAGAATAGTAACTATTATAAGGGAGTATTTATTATGAAAAAAATTATTACCTACGGAACCTTTGATCTACTGCATTATGGTCACATTCGTCTTCTAAAAAGAGCTCGCGCCTTAGGCGATTATTTAATCGTAGGTCTGTCAACAGACGAATTTAATGAATTTAGCAAACACAAGCAAGCCTATAATAGCTATGCTGAAAGAAAATATATTCTAGAAGCAATTAGATATGTAGATAAAGTTATTCCAGAAGAAAACTGGGATCAAAAAATTAATGATGTACAAAAATATGATATTGATACTTTCGTAATGGGTAATGACTGGGAAGGAAAATTCGATTTTCTAAAACCTTATTGTAAAGTTGAATACCTTGAAAGAACTCCTGGAATTTCTACGACACAAATCAAAAAAGACTTGAAATAAAAAATGCATAATGTAGTTCATATCACAAAATCAAACTGCATTATGCATTTTTTATTTTTCAAATGTAAATTCAAATCTTTCGGCCACATATGATGCACGAACATATTCAAAAGGATAATGATTACTGAGTTCAGTCACCTGGCGTCTAGTTACTAATGGCTCCCCCTTTTTAACTGACAATAAACGAGCCTCATTTTCATTAGCAACAGCTGCACCAATATTTTCTACAACGCTCCCAATCTTATAGCCACCCTTTTCTTCAAGCGTTTGATATAAACTACTTGAAATTTCATCTTTAGAAAAACGGGAAACTAATTCATAAGGAATTGTAGCCACTTCATAACAAATCGGCACATTATCTGCAAAACGAACACGTTCCATTCTTAATACGTTATCTGTATCTTGAATTTTTAGCTTTTCTTTTTCAGATAACGATGGCTTCGTTATACGATAAGATAGTAATTTACTAGAAGGAACCTGGCCATTAGAACGAGTTATATCGGTAAAACTCATGATCCCAGACATTTTCTCTTGAACCTTTTGACTAGAGACATAGGTTCCACTACCTAAGCGTCTCTCTAGGATTCCTTCGTCTTCTAATGTCTTAATTGCTTGGCGCAATGTCATTCTAGAAACATTGAATTTTGAAGCTAATTGCCGCTCAGCAGGGATCCGCTCTCCAACTTTATATTTTTTATTTTCAATATCACGCTTTATTTGGTTGTGAATTTTAATGTACATCGGTTCTTGCATGATAACCCCTCACTTCATTCTGCTACCACACTTATTTTAGCTTAAACTAGCTGATTAGTCATTGTTCTTCTTTGCTTCCCAACGCATTCCCAAAATATTAATATTTGGTCTCCTATTGCATTCAACCTCTAAATCTTGAGCACTACTTGAAACAATATTTAATTTAATCTTAGCATCATCCTGGACTGCAAGCCTACTCCCATTGGGATTAATAATTAAGTCTCGTCCTCCTAAAGTTGCTTGCCCATTTAAGGCTAAAAAATACTCAAAATCATCTCTTCCAGAAAAGGCGACTCTAGTTGCATCTGCTGTGGCCTTATCTTGAAAATCTGCGTGACTAATAATAGTTGAATTGTTTAAGGTTACTTTCGCATTATCACATGCAATTAGACGGTCTATTTTACTATTTTGAATCAAAGTTCTCGTATTCTTATCAAGAAAAATGCCGCCTTTAAATTCAGATTGTAAAATATTTACCCATGAATCATCTGAAATATAGAAACTAGAGTCATCGTTCTTTTCAACCGTTGAATTGAGCATATTTACCCAAGTCTGCCCATGAATTAACCCATAGGAAATAGACGTATTATTCAAATCAACTTCAGCATTTGAATTAGGGTATGTACTTAGATTACCATGAATCATACTGTTAGAAATAATTGCAGTCCCTTTTCCCTGAATACCTAAAGCTGCGTAATTTTCAGAATCATAATCAATTAATGAATCGGTCATTGTAAGTCTAAAGTCAGCTTGTGCAAATAAGGAAACACTAGAATTCAAAATTTTACTTGAAAATAATTCTAATGTACATTTTCCATTTACAGCAATTGCGGCCATATCATCTTCATCCCCATAAAGGGTAGTATTACGTAAAGTAAGATAGGTATCGGCATCATCTTCAACGTAAATAGTATTATGGCCTGATTTTGTTTGAAGAGCAATATTTTCTAATGTAAAAAAGTTACAATTATTCTCTAACACAAAAAAGCCACTAATTACCGTCTCGTCGGGAGTATTACCTGTCCCCTTGATAGTAATATTATTTACTTCTAAGCCTCGATCTAATTCATAAAATCCAGGAGCAAGCAGTAATACATCATCGGGCTGCAAGTCTTTAAGAGCACTTTTCCAAGTAGTACCGTCTCCTCGACCACTGACTTTAATAAGACGCGCCATACAAATCGATCCTTTCTACATAAAAATTTCACACATTATTCCCTTTATTTTCAATGTTCTCTGCTTAAATATAATCATCAATGGAGGTAACTATGATTAACATTACTACAAATCAATTAGCAGAAATTTTAGCACAAGATTCTAACATCAATTTATATGATTTACGAACACCAATTGAATTTGCATCAGGTCATATTCCTGATAGTCATAATCTTCCTTTTGAAGAATTAAAATACTTCAATGATCCTAAAAATGAGACCTACTATTTTATTTGTCGGTCTGGCGATCTTTCACATCATGTATGCCAACTTTTAAAATCTAAAGGTTATAATAATTTAATTAACATTTCTGATGGTATCCTTAACTGGAAAGGTAAAATACAAAGTATAAACTAAAAATGCAATATAACAAAAAAGGTCATCATATGATGACCTTTTTTTCGGGTTGGGTGTTCTTTCGAACTATTGGGTTAGCTGGATTCGAACCAGCGCATGATGGTACCAAAAACCATTGCCTTACCACTTGGCTATAACCCATTTGATTGAACTTTTACTTGTTGTTCAATGCAACCAGCTGAATAAAATTCAGCAATGGAGGCCAGTGGATTCGAACCACCGAACTCAGAGAGAGCGGTTTTACAGACCGCCGCGTTTAGCCACTTCGCTAGGCCTCCGAAACGTTACTTAATTATAATAACGAACTGCCTAGCAAAAAGCAAGTAAAAATTAGAAAAAAATCTAATTTTTTATTTTAGTATTACCTACTTTAATTGAGCGATATGCTTCTTAATGATATCAGCTGATTCCCTTAGCTTTTCATCTTCTTCAGAAGTTAACTCTAGTGGAATAACTTTTTCTACCCCATCTTTTCCAATAATTGCTGGATATCCAATATATGTTTGTACTTCATCTAAATATACAGAAGTTGGTGCAAATAATCTGGCATCACTAAATACAGCTTGAATTAAGCGAACAGCACAAGTTGCAATTGCATATGAGGTATATCCTTTTCCAAATGCTACTTTCATCGAATTTTTATTAGGTTGTGCACTTAATTTTTCCTCTTGTTCTTTTGTGAACAGTTCTTTAGCCGACTTACCATTAACTGAGACAGTTGACCAAGCAGTAAATTGGGATGCTCCATGTTCACCTAAAACAAATCCTGCTACATTTCTTGGATCTTCATTAAGTGCTTCCCCAACAATTCTTTGCATTCTAGCAGTATCTAGGAAAGTTCCAGTTCCGAAAACTTGTTTTTTAGATAAACCAGTAGTTTCTTGCAAGATCGTTGAAATAGCGTCACATGGGTTTGAAATATTAATTAGGATGCCCTTGAAGCCAGATTCTTTAATTTTAGCTCCTACTTCCTTAGCATTCTTAGAATTAATTTCAAATTCACCAAATCTATCTCCAGTTTTAACTGTCGCAGCAATATTACCAAAGGAAGTTACAATAATATCAACATCCTTTAAATCGCTATAGTCACCTAGAAACACATTAACATGATAATCATTCCTAGCTAAAGTATCACGCAAATCATTATATTCCGCCTCTGCTTTAGCTTGGTTTTTATCTAATAAGTATAAATTATCAACAATTCCATGAGTAAATAAAGTAAAAGCAACTGTCGCACCAACATGTCCCATACCAATTACGGCTACATTTCTCATTGTAATTCCTACTTTCTATAAAACTTTCTATAAAAATTCTTACACCTTAAGGATAATCCATTTGCCCTAAGTTTTAAATTCATTTTATATCTTTTGACTAGAAACTATTTTTTCATGCTGCTTAATCTTTTCAATTCGCTTCTCATCTCTTTTAATAAGTAACAAAAACAAGGCTTCAATAATTGTAAAAGCTGCTACACGAGAGAAGTAATATTGATTTTGTAAAACTGTTTGTCTTACCCCGGTCCTTAAATGATAATCACTATTTAAGGCAATCGGAGAATCTGGATTATTAGTAATACCGATAATTTTAATTTTATTCTTTTTAGCCAACTCAATTTCTTTTATTAGAGCTGCCGATTCTGGGGAATGAAATATCCATTTGATGAAAAACAATTTTTTGTAAATTAAAAGACTAGAGATGGTGCATTTTTTGTATCATCTCTAGTCTTTTCTATTAGTTAACAAAAATTGTATTTTTTGCCTTCCAATCGCGAATTTTTATTCCTACCCAAAAGCCATAAATGCCGACTGTAATAATAGTTAAAAGTAGCCACTTAATCCAATTCCCAAATAATCCAAAGGCACTTCCAGTAAATTTCATCCTGTGTCCTTCAATTACAGTATGGTTAATTTCCCAACCATAAATCATGCACACAGCCCAAGGATAGCAAATCCCTAATGTACAAACAGTAATAAGTGTTCCTAAGATATGCCAACCAATAAAAGAAATTAAGCCCCCATCAAAAAAAGAATTACGTCCATGCCTTGTTTCCATTATGATCTCTTCCAATCCAAATTTATGTACAAAAAAAGCCAGGTTTTACCTGGCAAATCTATTGGGTTAGCTGGATTCGAACCAGCGCATGATGGTACCAAAAACCATTGCCTTACCACTTGGCTATAACCCATCCTTCAAGCCTTTTACTTGTTGGCTCTATTTGAATGAACTTAATCACTCAACGATTAATATCATATTATAAATACGAACCTCTGTCAACAAAATCCTCTAAAAAATATTTATTATTTTTAAAATTAATTAGGAGCATAAAAAAGATCGCCTTTTGGCGATCTTTTTAAGCATAATTCAGTTGATATTTTAGTACCAGCCGTTAGTTTGCCAGAACTTTTGAGCACCAGTCCATGAACCGTAACGTGATTTTACGTAGTTATCTGCTACACGTTCTTGGTTTGCTGCTGAGTAGTCTCCACCAAGGTATGATGCTGATAATTGGTACTTACCAATGTATTGACCATTTCTTGCTGAGTATGAACCACCTGATTCACGGCCTGCAATCCAAGCTTTAGCTGCTGCTTCAGAACCAGATACGTTTGAAGTGTAGCTAGTTGTTGCTTGAGTTTGAGCAGGTTGTGCTACTTGAGTAGTTTGCTTTTGTGCTGGAGCATAGCTGTAAGTTCTTTGTTGTACAGGAGCTGAGTAAGTACGTTGCACATTATAGTTGTAGTTAGTCTTAGGAGCTTGTGCTTGTACAGCAGTTTGTTGCTTTTGTTGTACTGGAGCTTGTACAGTAGTTTGTGGTTGTACTTGTTGTACAGGAGCTTGTGCTTGAGGAGCTACTGGAGTAGCAACTTGGGCACTAGCAGCATTTCCGCCTTCTACAGTGTACTTAGCCATGATCCATTGGTTTGCACCAAGATCATACCACTTGTTACCCATAACATCGTAAGCAGTTCTTATAACTTTCCAAGTAGTACCATGTACTAATTCTTTACCAGTAAAGTTGGCATTTTCAACGCCATCCCAAACGGCAACAGTAGAGTTTGCATTGTTAATAGTTACAACATTAGTATCATTTTGAACAATAGTAGCAGCTTGTGCGTCATTAGTATTTTGTGAATTTAAAGCTACCAAACCAGTTGCGGTAAGAGCAGCTGCTGCAAGTGACTTAGTTAAGATAGATTGAAATTTCAAGAGAAATTCTTCCTTTCATATTTATCAGTCATTTAATTTACAAGTTACATAATACAGCCTCAAAATGTCAAAACCATGACATGAATGCTACCACATTATTAAATAAAAGTGCCTTATGTTACAGTTTATGTAATATTTGTAACTTGAACACGCTTTCTTGTAATATTCCTATATAAAACTACTATGCCTTATGCATCAGCCCTATTCTGTCTTACTGCCCCCCTTAATGATTTATTAGAGGCTAAGTGAGAAATAAGACGAGAATATCACAAAAGTGAATTATGTATTCTCCGTTCTCGAACTATGAGTACAAAAAAAGAGATATCATAACTGATATCTCTTTATATATATTCACTAACTTTTAGTACCAGCCGTTTGCTTGCCAGAAGCTTTGAGCGTTAGACCATGAACCGTAACGTGATTTTACGTAGTTATCTGCTACACGTTCTTGGTTTGCTGCTGAGTAGTCTCCACCAAGGTATGATGCTGATAATTGGTACTTACCAATGTATTGACCATTTCTTGCTGAGTATGAACCACCTGATTCACGACCTGCAATCCAAGCTTTAGCTGCTGCTTCAGAACCAGATACATTTGAAGTGTAACTTGATTGAGATTGTGCAGGTTGTGCTTGTTGTTGTACTGGTTGAGTTTGTTGTGTACTTTGAGCTGGTTGAGTACTTTGTACTGAAGAGTAAGTACCTACAGAAGTCTTAGGTGCTGAGTATGAACCTTGAGTAGTTTGAGTTTGTGCAGCAGTATTGTATGAACTTGCTTGTGAAGTAAACAATTCTGAAGCAACATTAGGATCAACAGTATCTTTACCTAAGCGAGTATACTTAGCCATTACCCATTGGTTTGCACCAAGATCGTACCACTTGTTACCAGCATCGTCATATGCAGCTCTGATAACTTTCCAAGCAGTTGCATGTGGTAAGTATTGACCAGTCATTTGCTTATCAGGACCGTATGAATTCCAAACAGCAATGCTCTTGTGTGGAAGGTAGTTAATTGTAACAACTTTTTCTTGTTGGCCAACAGTAACTTCTGCAGCCTTTACAGTGTTTTGAGTGTTATTTACAATTGCAGCACCTGCTAAAGTAAGGGCAGCAGCCGCAGCAGTTTTAGTTAAAGTAGATTTCAAATTTTTATTAAGCATATCCAAAATTAAATTCTCTCCTTGATAAATTTGATTTGAATCATTATTTCGTCATTTCTATTTACAGCTTATATAATACATGGCCAATATTGCAGAATAGTTCCTAGAAAATTAAGGATATATTTCATCTTGTTACATTCCTGTAATATTTGCGCCTTAAGTTACAATAATGTAACGATGTAATCTTTCTGTAGCAAAACAAAGAAGAGAGAGTCATTTTTCTTAACTCTCTCTTCTTTTCTTTATCCATCTATTCTTAAATTGGTTAAATTTCTTTGTATCAGTAAACTTTAACTGCGGGAAACTCGTAAGGAATCGCTTCTGATTCCAGGATAATGTTTCCATTAATTTATCAAAGGCCTGGTTTAATTTACCTTCATCTAATTTCATACGAGTATTTAAACGCTCATTCCAACTTTTAGTACTCATATGTAGTTTCTCTACACTAAAGATAGTAAGAATAAAGTCTGTTCCCATCACAATTACTATTATTAAAGCAAGATAGCCATGCGTTTTTATTTCTTCCCAAGTAATTAACTTTTGAATAAATGGCTGAATAACTTTTACAAGAAAGACTACCCCTATCCCCCAAAATAAAGAAATAATTGGGGCAACCCGGCCTTGAATATTTCCCCATAGATGAGAATAGTCCCATAACTTCATATGGAAAACATACTGTAAAAATACACTAGCGAAATACTCAAAAATTGTCGCTACTATTACACCAACTACATATAATAGGAAAATATTATTTTGAATCCGATAGGTACAGATTAAAATCGTTGTTACTGCAAAGCCATATACGGGACAATAAGGCCCAAACAAAAATCCCCGATAATCATAATGATGATCCTTAATCGAACAATAGATTGTTTCCCATATCCAGCCAATTACAGAATATGTAAAAAATAAAACAATAATTTCAGAAAAAGTAAACGGCATTTTTAATACCTCATAAGTAATTTTTAGACTCTTCTATATTAAAGATATCATTCTTTAATGAAATTAAGGCGTACAACACCTCTGGAAAAATTAACTAAAAAGCGTAAAAATATTCTTATCTGTAATTGAAAGGTACATATATAATGAAGAAACTTAATAAAACAGCTAGTAAATATGCTAATATTCTACGCTTTTTTACCATAATTGCTTTAGAAATTTTAGGAGCTTTAATGCTTATCCTGATGTTTAGTCAATTATTTGTAATAGGTCGTATTATGATTAGCAATCATTTAATTAACATACCTACGAAAGTTTTAGATGAAATAGTCACTTTCTTCTTATTCTTTGAATTTTCGGCTATGATTGTGACAGCCTTAAAGCATATGGGTCATACAAGCTTAAACTTTTTAATGAGTCTAGGAATTACAGCCCTTTTAAGAAATTTAATTACTGCGCATGGTGAACCAATGCAAATTTTAATTCATGCAGTAGCAATATTATTACTAATTATTGGAGTAGTAATTTTGAACAAACATATCAAATTATAGATTTAGTTCATAGGCTAAACGACTAGGATCCTCTGGATCTTCATCAACCATAATAATCCCACGTTCAATAAAATTATGGTTTAAAGCTAAATGTTGCATAATTTGATTTTTACGTGATGTATCAATTCTAAAGTTTTTAATTCCTTGGTTTACCATAATTGAAATCAAATCTGAAAACATAAAATTAGCTAAATGCATCCCGCGATACTTACTGCTAATAGCTAAACGATGAAAAGTAACATAATCATCGTTAGTATTTTTCCACTCTCCATTTATTTTCTGATAAGTTGGCTCTATTCCAACAACACTTGCTGCATAGCCAGCCACCTTATCATCTACTATTAAAACCAAGGCACTTTTATTTTTGATATCAGTTAAAATTGTATCTTCGTCCGGATAGGTTCCTTGCCATTGACTACTTCCGCTTTGCTTTAGAAAATCTTTTGCTTCATTAATAATACCCATGATATTTGATAAATCGGCGTTAGTGGCATAGCGTGTATAAATTAAAGTCATAATCTCACTCATTTCATTTTTCTACTAGTATACCTAAAAAGCAGAGCCCCCGGCCCTGCTTTTTTAGGTTATATTGAATATTAATGTAAAAAAGAGCCTGCCAAATAAAGTTTTCTAAAACTTTATTTGAAAGACTCTTAGTTAATACCCTGAGTGCTGAATGCCAGGATCGAACTGGCGACCTCTTCTTTACGAGGGAAGCGCTCTACCAACTGAGCTAATTCAGCATTAACACTAGAATTATAACAAAGATTTTCTTCTCCTGTAAAGCATCAGTAAAATTTTACAAATAAAAAAGTCGAAGTAACCACTACTTCGACTTTTAATTAAAAGTTAGCCGTATCTGGATCAGTAGCTAAGTCGCTAACTCCATGTAAACTATCTAATTTGCTCATCTGCTCATCATTTAATTCAAAATCAAATACATCAATATTGGCTGCAATGTATTTATCGTGAACTGATTTAGGTAAAGGCAAAAATCCGTGTTCTAGAGACCAACGAATTAAAACTTGAGCCGGTGATTTTCCAACTTCATTAGCTATTTCGTTAACAACTTCATTTCCTAACAAACCACCAGTGCCTAAGGGACTGTATGCTTCACTTAATAATCCTAACTCTTCATTTACTTTCACTACATCTGATTGTAAATCACTTGGATTAAGCATAATTTGGTTAACGGCTGGTTTTATTTCTGCAGTTTTAAGCAATTCCTCTAGGTGATGCTTTCTAAAATTAGAAACTCCAATAGCTCTAATCTTACCCGCCTTAACTGCTTCTTCCATGGCTCTCCAGCTTTCTGCATTTGCTTCAGCCCAGTGATCTCGAAGAGCCAATGGATTAGGCCAGTGAATTAAATATAAATCTAAATAATCTGTCCCTAAATTTTGCAAACTTTTATCAATTGCAGCTTTTGCCTCTTTATAACCATGATCTGCATTCCAAAGTTTAGTAGTAATAAATAAGTCATGGCGGTTAATGCCACTATTCTTAATTCCTTCTCCTACACTTTCTTCATTCCCATAAGCTGCAGCAGTATCAATATGTCTGTAGCCACTATTCAATGCTGCTTCAACTACATGTTTTGCCACATCACCGTCTGGAGTTTGCCAAGTACCAAAACCAATAATCGGAATTTTGACACCATTATTCAATGTATATGTATCTTCAACTGAATTAAATTTCATGTTTTTCCTCATTTCTTTAATTACTTACATTATAAAAGTAATTTATGCTTTTTTCATGAAATTTAGCTTTTCACAATGAATTTATTTAAATAAGTCATTAAAAGCTTCAGACATTGTCGGATGAGTATAAATCTGATCTCTTAAAACCGCATAGGATAAATGGGCCTTCATCGCTAAAGAAATCATATTAATCAATTCATATGACTCAATTCCATAAAGTGTAGCCCCTAGAATTTTTTCAGTTTCTGGGTCAACGAGTGCCTTAAATAAACCTCTATTATCTTTTGCAACCTTTGCTTTAGGAATTGCTGTAACGGGCAACTTAAATAACTTGTATTCTTTTCCTAATCTATTTGCTTGCTTCTCATTTAAACCAACTTGAGACAAGGCGGGTGAAATAAATACACTATAAGGAACTACCTTTCGGTCACTGACCATGCGAGCACCTGTACCAAACAATTGATCTTTAATAATTCTAAAATCATCTAACGAAATATAGGTAAATTGAAGACCACCTTTAACATCCCCGATTGCCCACACATTGTCCACAGTAGTTCTTAGAAAATCATCTACTTTTATAGCGCCACGATCAGTTGTTTCAATCGCGGTATTTTCTAAACCTAAGTTTTCAGTATTTGGTTTACGACCAGTTGCTACCAAAATTCGGTCTGCACTAATCGTCTTTCTTTCTTCATTTATTTGATAGGTAATTTTTGCATTACTTGTTTCATCAGTAATTTTTTCAATATCAGCACCAAGTTCAAACTTAATACCAGCATCTTCCATATCTTTTCTTACTGCATTACTAATATCCTCATCTTCACGAGCTAAAAATTCCTTATTATGATCAAGCACTGTAACTTTACTACCATATTTTGCAAACATGCTAGCAAATTCCAATCCAATATATCCCGCTCCAATAATTGTTAAATTCTTTGGCATCTTCTTTTCATCCATGGCTTGAGTTGAATCAAGGATATACTTGCTTTCTTTTAAGCCCGGGATTGGTAACATCACTGGAACTGCACCAGTATTAATGAAAATACGGTCTCCTTTATACTGAGCTTTTTTACCATTAGGAAGTTTTACTTCAATTTCATGATCAGCAATAAAATGCGCTTCTCCATCTAATACAGTTACAGTCTTTTCGTCTGCAAGCATATGATAGTTTTTCTCCCGCAATTGTGCAGTCATTTCGTTTTTACCATTTACCGCATCCACATAAGAAACGCCGTTAGCTGCTTCAATAATTAATCTTTTTGAAGGTAGGCAGGCAATGTTAATACAAGTACCTCCATACATCTTATTAGATTTTTCAATTACTAATACTTCTTCTCCCTTTTGTGCTAGAAACTTAGCTAAAGTTTTCCCACCTTTTCCAAAGCCGATAATTATGTTTTTAATTGTCTCCATATCATTTTCCTCTTACTTTTTACAAGTTTATTCTTTTAACTATTATTTTATACATAAAATATTAATTTGCATCTTTTATGCTTATAAATTTTTATATAAAATCATTTTATTTATAGGTAAAAAAATGGGAATTATAGAACAACATATAAAAATGGCAAAAAAGCATAATGAAATAATAGAGAAAAAATATAGGGCTGAGATAAATCATAGTGCTATACAAAGTAAGATATTTACCAATACCTTAGAAATAAAAGATAGAGGAAATAAATATCCTATTTTAAGTTTTTCAGCACATGCGGGAATATCTCTAAAAGAAAAAGATCCTAACTCAAAAGTGGCTATACTTAATTTTGCAAATTACACCATGCCAGGAGGAGGCTACTTACACGGAGCACTAGCTCAAGAAGAAGTTTTATGTCATCAATCAGATTTTTATCAAGTTCTAACCAAATTCTCTCAATACTATAGATGGAATCAAATGCATCTCAATCAAAACTTATATGAACATCGTGCTATTTATACTCCTAATATTGTACTTACAAATTTAGACGGAAGTCTTGTTAATACACTAGACATCATCACTTGTGCTGCTCCTTGTTATACTATCGCCAAACATAATAACATTTCTTATGAAAAAGCTTGTATAGTACTTAAAAAGAATGGAATTTGTAAAAAAATCGCTGAATATGAAAGAGTAGATAAATTAATTTTAGGAGCTTGGGGAGCTGGGGCGTTTGGCTTTCGTGGAATTGAAGTTGCTAAAATGTGGCATGATGTATGGCGCACTCCTTCACCGATTAAAGAAATACAATTTGCAGTAATAGATCATTTAGGATTTCAAAATACACAAATTTTCAAATCAGAATTTTCAAACTAAGCTATTATGATAAAATTAACTTGATTCGGTTATTATTTATTTAAAAAGGAGTAACGTTAATGCGAGTATTAGTTATCGGCGGAGCTGGTTACATTGGCTCTCACGCTGTTAGAAAATTAATTGAAGAAGGAAACGATGTTGTTGTCCTTGATTCTCTCTACACTGGTCACAGAAAAGCTGTCGACAAGAGAGCTAAATTCTATCAAGGTGACATTGAAGATACTAATTTAGTAAGCAAAATCTTACGTGATGAAAATATTGACGCAGTAATGCACTTTGCTGCTTACTCATTAGTTGGTGAATCAGTTAAGAAACCTTTGAAATACTACGATAATAATGTTTCTGGAATGATTTCACTACTTCAAGCTATGGAAGATGCTAAAGTTAAATATTTAGTCTTCTCTTCTAGTGCTGCTACTTATGGTATTCCTGAAAAATTACCAATTACTGAAGACACTCCATTAAATCCAATTAACCCATATGGTGAAACTAAGATGATGATGGAAAAGATTATGCACTGGGCTGACAAGGCTAATGGTATTAAGTCAATCGCCCTTCGTTACTTCAATGTAGCTGGTGCTTCAAGTGATGGTTCAATCGGTGAAGATCACGGACCTGAAACTCACTTGATTCCTAACATTTTAAAGAGTGCTATTGCAGGCGACGGTAACTTCACTATTTTTGGGGATGACTATAACACTAAAGATGGTACTAACGTCCGTGACTACGTTCAAGTTGAAGACCTAATTGATGCTCATATCTTAGCTCTTAAGCACGTGATGGTCACTAATAAATCTGATGTCTTTAACTTAGGTACTGCACAAGGATACTCTAACTTAGAAATTCTTGAAGCCGCTAAGAAAGTTACTGGTATCGACATTCCTTACACTATTGGTGCAAGAAGAGGCGGAGACCCTGATTCCTTAGTTGCTGACTCAAGCAAAGCTCGTAAAGTTTTAGGCTGGAAGCCAAAACATGAAGATGTTGATGACGTAATTGCCACTGCTTGGAACTGGCACAAGAGTCACCCAAAGGGTTACGAAGATAAATAAATCAAAAAAATCCATTCAATCCTCACGACTGAATGGATTTTTTTATTGCAATTGATTAACGCAATTTCTCATTTCCTCAATATCTAAAATACTATGAGCAAATTCTTTTCTCACTAATTCATCGGGTAAATATTCATCATATTTATCAAATACCGGTACTTCATTTGGATACACTAGCTCTAATGGGTCAAAATCTTTATTAGCTTCTTCTACTAAAATTTTCAAAAATTCTTCTTTATTTACATCCATTGCAAATTGCATAAAATACGGACGACTAGAATTAAAGCCACGCAAACCAATTCGCTTAGCACACTTAATTTTGATTAATCTTTCTAAAGCTAAAAATGCATATGTTCCTGTCCACGGAAAGAGACACCACATTTTTCCACCTAAGTTAATTAAGTTACTTTCTAGCATACCCGAAGTTTTAGCAGTATCACGCACTTCTTTAAGACGCGCAATAGCATGCTTCATTAGATAGGGGTATTGCTTTTGCTCGGTTAAAATTTTATTCATTCTTTGTAAAATCTCAGGCTGAATATCTCCTGCAACATCCCCAAAATATGCCGGAATACGTCCTTTAACAGGATGGCAATAGACTTGATGTCGTTTACGATCTACATCTTCTACTACCCACACACGGCCCGCTATCGCTATTTTATCCCCAACGGGCGGCGGTTTAACAATAGTTCCCAGCTCTTCTGATTCTGACTTAACAGAATATTCTTCATTTTCTTGAAAAACAGCATAAAACTTAAAATTATTAACTATGCGTTCACCACTTAGACCTACAATTAAACCACCATTTTCAGTTTGCTGAATATGATCTTCTTTAATTAGATGTCTAAGTAATACTCGATAATCATCTTGACTAACATTCCGAAAATAATGCAGTGTCAATACTCGCGACGCTAGCTCTGCAGGCGTCATTTCACCATTCGAAGCTAAAGTAGACATGGTCTGATGGTAGAGCAAACTATATGGTAAGCGATTTGGTTCAGGAGGTTCTACCCATCTTTCTTCTAAATATAGTTGAACTAAAGCAATCCCTTGTAATAAAGACCATGGAATAATCTCAGGAAGCATCGCACGGGACTCAGGATGTGATTCGCGCATTACAAACCACATTTCCGAAGGATTGCCTCTACGTCCTGTCCTCCCCATCCTTTGTAAAAAGCCAGATACAGTAAATGGTGCATCAATCTGAAAAGCACGCTCTAATTTTCCAATATCGATACCTAATTCAAGTGTGGCGGTAGCACAAGTAGTCATCAAAGAATCTTCATCTTTCATTTCTACTTCAGCAGTTTGCCGATAAGCAGCGGATAGATTACCATGATGAATTAAAAAACGATCTGGCTCATGTTCTACTTCACAGTATTGTCTTAATATCTGACAAACTGCTTCACATTCTTCACGGCTATTAGTGAAGACTAAACATTTTTTGCCGCGTGTATGTTCAAAAATATAAGCCATTGATGGATCAGCTGTGTTTGGAGCTTGATCACTTTTCTCATCTAAAACTGGTTGCGCGGGATCAAAATCATTACTATCAGCCTGTGGGCCATTATCGTAAAAGTGTTCCATTGATAGCCGCCAAACTTGTCCACTTCCTTCTACTTTAGGAACAGTAGTTTTATGTTTAGAACCAGCCCCTAAAAATTCAGCCGCAGATTTTGTATCACCAATTGTTGCAGAAAGTCCAATACGACGAGGATCAACATCGGCCATTTTAGATAATCTCTCGATTAAACAAAAAGTTTGTCCTCCACGGTCAGATCTTAAAAAAGAATGCAATTCATCAATTACAATATATCTCAGATCATGAAACAAATTAGGAATATCCATATGTTTATTAATCATCAATGACTCTAAAGATTCCGGTGTGATTTGTAAAATACCAGAGGGATGTTTAAGTAATTTTCTCTTTTGTGTCTGGGTCACTTCGCCATGCCAACGCCATACAGGAATATCAACATCCTGACAAAGTTCGTTTAAACGTTCATATTGATCATTAATTAATGCTTTTAGTGGTGAAATGTACAGTACACCCACTGATTGAGGAGGATTTTCATAGAGATCAGTTAAAATTGGGAAAAATGCAGCCTCCGTCTTACCAGAAGCAGTCGACGCAGCTAGCAAGACATTATCTCGACTATTAAAAATAGTTTCTGCTGCTCCAACTTGAATTGAACGGAGATTTTTCCATCCATGTTCATAAATATAATCTTGAATAAAGGGAGCAAAACGTGTAAAAATATCCATTTTTCACTTAAATTCTAAACTCAGCAAAATCATCAGACTTTTCATTAGAAACCGCCTCTGATTCGGCATAAGAAAACTTATCCGAATTAAGTAATTTTTCAACGTCAGTCTCTGGATTTTGCCAAACAATATCTAATAATTCAATAAAATCACGAATAATCTCACGTGGCGTAATATTTGTTGATGCTCCCACACGTGAATATTCAATTTTTATGAACTTTTGTAAATCATCTTCTGTAATTGTTTTTTCATACCCATATAGATTAGCATGCATCTCTGCAAGTTTTTCAGTTAAGACAAGCATTTCTTCTGGGGTAAGAGGATCAAGCTTAATAACAGGTGCATACATATCTCTATTGCCAGCTTCAGAAAATTTTCCACTAGCAAGACGTGAGCGCAATGCTTCATATGAATATACTCCGCGTCTCTTATCTTCAATTGCCTGCGGGGTTCCACCCATAATAATTCCAAGATACTTCGACTTTCCTTGTAAGGCATCGTTGTACATTGTTAATATCTTTTCATAGTTATATTGGCGGCTAATACTATTCGGGATTTTATAGATATTTACTAACTCATCAATCATAATCATCAAGCCCGCATATCCAGCTTGTCTAAAAAATGATGCGAATAATTTTAAATACTCATACCAATCGTCATCAGATATTACAATATCGACTCCTAATTCTTTCTTAGCCTGTGTTTTATTGGCATATTCACCTCTAAACCACTTAACAACTTTGGCTTTTGTTTCTTCATCATCATTGATATAGGCTTGATAGTACATTTCAAGTAACTTTGCAAAATCAAACCCGTGCACTAATTCAGAAAGATTAGAAATTACTGCATAAATTTTCTTATTGACTGCGTCTTCAAAGGCGGGAGTATCATCATTTAATCCTGTCTCTGTTCTAACCTGCATTTGAACCGAATTAATCCAGCGATCCAAAATTAAGGTTAATGCTCCACCTTCCGGTCTAGTTTTGGTGGAAAGATTTTGAATTAGTTCTCGATAAGTTGCTAATCCTTGCCCTTTTCCACCCTGCAGCCGTCTTTCTGGCGATAAATCACCATCAACCACAACAAAATTTTTATCCATTACATAATTTCTAATAGTTTGAAGTAAGAAACTTTTCCCCGAGCCATACCGACCCACTATAAATCTAAAAGAAGCTCCTCCGTCTTTGATTAGCTCTACATCATGTAATAAAGCTTCAACTTCGGCTTTTCTTCCAACAGTAATGTATGGTAATCCGATTCTAGGTACTACTCCACCTTTTAAAGAATTCAAAATAGTTTGAGCTATTCTTTTAGGCACTTTTCTATTTTTATTAATAGCCATACTTTAGTTTGTTCCTTTCAAAAACATATCTTCTAGATCTTCTTGGTAATCTTCAATTACTGTAGGTATATCATTTATAAACTCAATGACATTATCACCAAATTCATCAAAAAGTTTTTCATTTATGTTATCAATTATAACGGCAGCCATTAAATGATGCTCTTTAAGATATTTGTTTAGGTCTTTTCCCTTTAAAAGCAAAATTATGGTGGCCATTTCTTCTGAGCTCAACCCATAGTCTTCCTGCTCATCGTTTACAACAGTTTCTTCAATTTGCTCCCTTTCTTCTTGCTCAGCTTGAAGTTCTTCTTCAGTTAATAAACTGTCTCGAGTTCCCGCTGCATCCTCTCGAATTGTAGATAACTGTGACAGGTTAAATTCAATTTTAGGCTGTTTTAATTTTTGTTCCTCTATTTGATATTCCTTAATTCCATCCCTAATAGCCTTAAGATAATGCTTTTCTATTTTTCTAGGTTTTAAATTTCGTCCCAAATTAAAACATAATCTTATTTCGCGATCTACTTCATGCAAAAAATTACCCATAATACTTTTTTGACCAGTCAATCCCCAGTAAGACTCACAATACCAGGTATTCTTTTCTTCATCATAAAAATATTTTCTAATTTGATCAATTTCATAGCTAGTTGTCTTTGGCTCTAGCTGATGATTAAATACGGCAGCTGAAAATAGTTGAATTGTCATCTGATTCTTATAAGCAATATAACTAGTAAAAAAATCAAATCCATCATTACGTAAATCTAAAATTTTGTGCCAAATTAGAACTAAAAGATATTCAAATTTTTCTATACTCTTTTTATACAAGGGGCAATTGCTAATCTTATAATTAGATAACTTCATTAAGTTTTCTGCAACTTCGTGGTTAGAAAATTGATCTGGGTATAACAATTGTTCATACTTTTTGTCATTAGTCTGTTCTTTAACAAAAAACGTATTATTTGTTTTATTTATATTATAAAAAATAATATAATCGCGAATCCATCTTTCAAGATAAGCACTCATTTCCGGTGAAAATTTTTGAGCATAATTTTTATTAAAAGTAATTAACTTATCTAATCCTTCTTCTGGATCCTTAATTCCAATTCCATTTAGTAATTCATACAAATAAATGTAAGCATATGAATCTGAAATTTTTTCATAGATATTTTGTCTAATTTTCGTACGCCAAGTGAAATACGTCCTTGCCTGTCCCACTGTTAAGTCATGGTAAGTTGGATAATATCGTAAGAAAGATTGTTTTCCTTCATAGTGATCTTCGTATGAAGCCACTAATTTACCCTGTAAATAAAAATTCTGTTCTCTACGAACCGATCCTGGTAAAGAATATTGATAGGACTCAATCATCTTTTTTATTTCTTTAGGAACAAGCTGGGTATCTTCAAAATTTAGATTAATTTCTTCTGTAGATTTTTCTTCTTTTCGAAGTATATTAGATGACCTTTTCCAATTTTTAAAGTTTAATTCTTGTTCCTGATAGACCCTTTCTTCACCATTTTGAATAGTATCAGGAATATAAATTAATTTTTCAGGATTAGGTCGTTTATTGGACATGAGAGCGATTTTAAAAGCATATTCCAATGCTTTTTTTATTTTTTGATTACTTAACCCTAAGCTAACTTCAACCCACTTAGCTTCTTTTATTAGGGATGAAGCTGAAAAGCCGGGTAAGTCTTTAATTGTTGCTGCAAAATCTCCACAATTAATGTTTAAACTTTTATTTTTAGGATCTAAATTTAAAAGAGCAAACCAATTTTTAGTAATCGGTGAACTAAAAGCTACCAAATTAGGATTGTCATTAACTTCACTAATACTGTTTTTTCCAAAATGTCGTATAGCATAACTTAATAATTCATCGGTATTCATGGTCCCCGCTCCTTTCGAACATATATTCTACTATATTTTTATTTATCTAGCCACGAAGGTACAATAAAAAACGCTGAAACCATAATGATTTCAACGCTATTAAATAGCCTCACTATTTTACTTGATTAATCACATTAATTGCGTTTAAGCTACGAGGATAGCCAATAAAGGGAACATTAGCTAAAACAACCTTAGTTAAAAATTGTTGATCATTTCCTAGACCTACATTAGCCTTGGCGTGGGCCAACAATTGTGGTTCACACCCTCCTTGAGCAGCCAAATAACAGAAAGTTACCATTTCTCTCTCTTTATCATCTAGGCCATTTCGGGTGTAATAATCTCCAAAGCAATTATTAACCACTTATTAATAGTTCCTTTTTTAGCAAAATCTTTCATTTGTGATCCAAATAATCTAATTTGAGTTTCTTCACCTTTTTCAAGACGATTTTTCATAGTAGTGGTAGCTTGACTAGGTAATGGCAATTTAACACCACGATTGAGCAAAACTTGATTTATTGCTTCAAAAAATGGTATCACACGTCCCAATCCTAAATAATCAACTGCTTGATAGACTACTTCTTTTGCTTCAACCGGACTTACTCCATTATCAAGAGCAACTGGAAGCATTAAACGATATTCTTCTAGGCTCTGCATCCCTAACAAATAGGCTAAATTAGATAATAATTTTATTTTATTTGGTAAGTCTATATCATCTTGTACTTCCTCAAAAGTAAAATGACTAATTCTTTCCCAACCTTCAGGATCATTTGCCTTTAAAACTACTTTATATGCATGCAAAAACATACTATTAAAGCATAGATTTATAAATAACATTATAGTAACTAGTGTTATCATTTTATCTAATATGTTCACATATATATTTATCAAACCATTAGTTATTTCAAACCTATACGCTTTTTTTATAAAATAACATCTTTTTCTTGAAACTATAAGTATTAAATTTTATAGTAAAGATGATTAAGTTAATAGAAAGATTTCAGGAGGTATATTGTTATGACAGATTATGCAAAAAGAGAAATGAAAGCATTAGACAGAATTGCTAAGAAGATTTCAGATGCAGAAAGTCACTTAACAAAGATTGAAGATAGTATTGATGATAAGAAACATCGCACCGCTCAACATGAAACAATTAAGGATATTAAATCAATTCTTAAGCACGCAAGAAAAGTCGACAAAGACGAAGACAAAATCGAAGAGTTCAAAGGTGAAGGTCCTAAAGATTCAACCGAAAACCACTACGTCTATGAAGAAGAAGAAGAACCTGTTATCAACGATCTAAAGAAGGACTTCGCAGAATTAGATGACAAACTTGCTAAGTTAAATGACTTCAACGGTGGAGATATTGATGCTTTCAGAACTGAACACCACTATCTTGAAAAGGCTCAAGACATCTTGAAGAAAGCCGGCAAATTAAATTAGTCTAATTTATAGTAATAGTTTTATAGTTTAATTTACATACATACAGGAAAAGAATGATATATTCCTTACCCTCTTTGGTAAAGAATTATCATTCTTTTTGTTTTTGATCAAAATAAAAAAGGGGAAGCAATACATTGCTTCCCCTTTTACGTGCGAATTCATATTAATATTTCAAGAGAGATACGAAAAAATTAAGCTTCAATACCCTTTCCAGTGTATGTTTCTTTCATTAGATTCTTAATTTCACTAATCAATAACGCAGAAGGATTTGTTACAACGTTTTGGTCGCCATAGGCTTCAACAGCCATGTTTTCTACCTTATTATTAAAATCAGCTTCACTAATTCCATTAGCTTTAAGGCTTAACTTCATCCCAACAGCATGTCCTAATTCAACAACTTTCTTGATTAAAGCATCAATTAGTTCTTGGTCGCTATTTTCTTTTAGTCCCAGACTACGTGCAATTTCTGCATAATCTTTATCAGCTCTAAAAATTGAATAATGTGGGCGCATTGCAAGCTTTCTAGGCTTTTTAGAATTGAATCTAATCACATATGGCATTGCAATAGCATCACTTAAGCCACTTGGAATACCAAACTCAGATGATTCTGTATGAGCAATTGCATGTCCTACACCTAAGAATGCATTTGCATATGCCATACCAGCTAAAGTAGCTGCATTATGCATTCTGCTTCTAGCATTTTGATCACCATTATATGATTTTTCTAAGTTTTCAAAAATCAACTTGATAGCTTCCATCGACCAGCCACGAGTAAAATCAGTAGCCATAGTCGAAACATAACTTTCTACTGCATGAGCTAATGCTTCAAAACCAGAGCGAGCAATCAATTCCTTTGGCATAGTTTCTACAAATTGATCGTCAACAATGGCAACATCAGGATTTAAAGAATAATCACAAAGAGTGTGTTTAATTCCGGTCTTTGCATCTTTAATAATTGAAAATGGTGATACTTCTGAACCAGTTCCTGAAGTAGTTGGAATACATACTAATTGGATAGCATTATATTTTGGAAATCTTACTGTTCTTTTTCTAATATCTAAAAATTTTGAATAAGCATCTTCAAAACTCATATCTGGATTTTCGTAGAATAATCGCATTGCCTTAGCAGCATCCATTACAGATCCACCACCAATAGCAATCACGACATCCGGCTTAAAGATATTCATTCGGTGAACACCGTCAGCAATTATATCAGTATCCGGATCCTTAGTTACTGCTTGAAAGACTTCATAGCTCTTTTTACCACGACGTTGACTAATAATATCAGTAATTTCATTAATGTATTTGCTGGCTACACCTTCATCAGTCACAATGAAGAATCTTTCAACATCAGGCATGTGCTTTAAATAATTTGCTGCATTATGTTCAAAATATGTCTTCTTTGGAACCTTGATCCATTGCATATTATCACGACGTTTTGCAACTGTCTTAATGTTAAGCAGGTCTCTAGCACCAATATTATGTGAAAAAGTATTAGCACCATATGAACCGGTCCCTAAAGTAAGGGAAGGAAGCATATTGTTGTACAAGTCACCAACACCACCAACTGAAGCTGGAGAGTTAACCAAAATACGGCATGCATCCATTTTCATTGAAAACTCATCAATTACTTTTTCATCTTGAGAATGAACCCCCGCAGTATGGCCGCGTCCACCATAATTTAGAAGGTCGGTACAAATCTTATAGGCATCTTCATGACCCTTAGCTTTATACATGGTAAATACAGGAGAAAGCTTTTCAGCAGATAAAGGATACTTTTTACCCACACCCTTGTATTCGGCAATAATTACCTTAGTATCTTCTGGTACATCTACTCCACATAATTTTGCAATTTGATAAGCCGAACGACCAGCAACTGGACCAGCAACAGTTCCTCTCTTAGGATCAATGAATTTTTCTTCGAACTTCTTAATTTCATCTGGTTTTAAGAAATAACAATTCCAAGACTTAAATTCATCTTTTACTTCGTTATAGATATCCTCATCAACTACTACAGAATTTTCGGAGGAACAAATCATACCATTATCAAAAGTCTTGGAGAGAACAATATCGTAAACGGATTCTGGAATATTGGCGGTCTTTTCAATATATGAGGGACCATTACCTGGACCAACACCGATTGCAGGCTTACCAGATGAATAAGCAGCCTTAACCATTCCAGGACCACCAGTAGCTAAAATTGTTTGAACATTTGGATGATTCATTAATGTACTAGTTGCTTCAAGACTTGGATATTCAATCCATTGAATTGCGTCTTTAGGAGCACCAGCTTTAATTGCTGCTTCTCGAATAATTTCACCAGTTTTTACACAACTCTTTTGTGCTTGTGGGTGGAAGCCAAAAATAATAGCATTTCTAGTTTTTAAAGCAAGCATAGCTTTAAAAATTACAGTTGAGGTTGGGTTAGTAACGGGAGTTACTCCAGCAATTACGCCTTTAGGTTCTGCAATTTTAACTAATTGTTTTTCTTTATCTTCTTCAATAACACCAACAGTTTTTTCATGACGAAGACTATTCCAAATGTTTTCACTGGCAAACATATTTTTAATAGTCTTATCTTCTACTACTCCACGACCAGTTTCTTCAACAGCCATTTTTGCAAGTAAATAACTATTCTGTTCCCCTGCACTTGCGATAGCTTCACAAATTTTATCAACTTGTTCTTGATCAAAATTGGCCATCTCATCTAAAGCAACATGGGCTTTTTCTACATAGCCATCAATCATTTTATTTACATCAATTGCTTTTTCTTCTTTTGTCGCCTTTTTATCTTGCACCATTTAATTGGGCCTCCTACTCGGAAATCTAGGCATATTTTTTTGAACAATGACAGTATAGTCCTTATATCCAACACTTGTAAATGACTTTGTGCATCTTTTTACAAATTCACAATATGATAAAAAGTAAGAAATAAGTGCTTTCAATAATGTTATCGGTTACATTTTTTATAATATTGAAAAATATTTCACAAAAATATCAAGTAATTTTTTTATTCATAATCTTATAAAAAATCTTAAACACTATACGTTTTATCAGTTATTATAGATTTTTATGTTAAAATTTTAATAAACTATGAAAGGAGTTTTATATTTTAATGTCAAAAAATAGCTCAGAATCATCTGAGGTTAAAACTATGAAACGGAGTTTGACAAATGCCCATATTCAACTAATTGCATTAGGGGGAACAATTGGAACAGGACTATTTCTAGGAGTTGGAAATAGTATTGAGCTAGCTGGTCCTGCAGTAATTTTCATCTATTGCTTAGTTGGATTCTTTCTTTTTCTGTTAATGAGAGCACTCGGAGAACTGATACTTTCAGATATTAAGAAAAATACCTATATTGATTTTATTTCAGAATACTTAGGAAAAAGTATTGGAACAACAACAGGATATTTATATTGGTTCAGTTGGTTGACTCTCGCTATGGCAGAAATTACTGCCCTAGGAATTTATTTTCAATATTGGTGGCCCAACCTGCAAAGTTGGATTCCCGGATTAATTACTTTATTAGTACTATTAGGTATTAATCTAATTTCAGCACGGGTATTTGGAAACTTAGAATTTAGTTTTGCAATTATTAAAATTGTAACAATTATTGCATTTGTTATTCTTGTCTTCTACCTATTAATTACAAATTCTTCAACAAAGTATGGGCATGTTAGCTGGAATAACATGATGATTGATGGCGGTATTTTCGCCAAAGGTCCTAAAGGTTTTTTATTAGGTTTTCAAATGGTAATCTTTAGTTTCATCGGTGTTGAGTTAATTGGTTTAACTGCTGCTGAAGCAAAAGAACCAAAGAAAACTATTACACGGGCTATTGACCAACTGCCTGTTCGAATTATTTTATTTTATGTGCTTGCAATTCTAAGTATCTTATTAGCAATTCCTTGGACAAAGGTTTCAACTTCAAGTTCACCATTCGTTCAAGCATTAGGTGCAACAGGAATTAAAAATGCAGGTTCAATAATTAACTTTGTTGTTATAAGTGCAGCCATTTCATCAACTAATAGCTTTATCTATAGTGCGGGCCGTCTATTATTTTCAATAAATTACAATGGTAAAAACAAAATCAGTAAGCATTTAGGTAAGTTGGATCATCGACAATTACCTAAAAATGCTTTAGTATTCTCAACAGTTTTAATTGCATTAGCACCTCTTTTAAATCTCTTTTTAAAGGATGCTTTTACCTTTATTTCTGCCACTGCAACGAGTATGTTTTTATTAATTTGGTCAATTATGATCGTGACTCATATGACTTACCGTAAAAAGACACCAAAGAATGAACTTCCAACATTTAGAATGCCGTTATATCCAATATCAGATATAGCAGTACTAATATTTTTTATAGCAATGATTATTGTGTTACTAATATTTCCAAATTATCGAATTCCAATGATAAGTGCAGGAATAATTTTTACAGTTTTAGTATGTCTAACTCACTTTATACAGAAAAAAAGTAATTAATATTAAATCCTCTAGTTAAGAAAACTAGAGGATTTTTTCATGAAAAATAATAACTATACAAAAAAGGAAGAACAAAGATAATTCTTCATTCTTCCTTTAACTCATCACTTTACTCCGGCTGTCAGACTCGAACTGACGACAACCTGAT
This sequence comes from Lactobacillus johnsonii, assembly GCF_014058685.1. NCBI lineage: Bacteria > Bacillati > Bacillota > Bacilli > Lactobacillales > Lactobacillaceae > Lactobacillus > Lactobacillus johnsonii. The sequence goes on from NZ_CP059055.1 coordinate 1,611,014, forward strand.
TAACAGTCAGGTGCTCTACCAACTGAGCTAAGCCGGAATATTAAAAAAGAGCACGGCGACTGCCTACCCTCGCAGGCAGTTTCCCACCAACTACTCTCGGCGTTAAGAAGCTTAACTTCTGTGTTCGGCATGGGAACAGGTGTATCCTTCTTGCCATCGCCACCGTACTCTTTCTGAGCTTTTACACTCAAAACTGAATATAATCTCTAGCCTTTAAACCTTTGAGCTTTGGTCAAGTGCTCGACTGATTAGTACTAGTCCGCTCCACATATCGCTATGCTTCCACTCCTAGCCTATCTACCTCATCGTCTTTAAGGTGTCTTACTGCTTTCGCATCGGAAATCTCATCTTGAGGGGGGCTTCGCACTTAGATGCTTTCAGCGCTTATCCCTTCCATACATAGCTACCCAGCGATGCCTTTGGCAAGACAACTGGTACACCAGCGGTATGTCCATCCCGGTCCTCTCGTACTAAGGACAGCTCCTCTCAAATTTCCTACGCCCACGACGGATAGGGACCGAACTGTCTCACGACGTTCTGAACCCAGCTCGCGTGCCGCTTTAATGGGCGAACAGCCCAACCCTTGGGACCGACTTCAGCCCCAGGATGCGACGAGCCGACATCGAGGTGCCAAACCTCCCCGTCGATGTGAACTCTTGGGGGAGATAAGCCTGTTATCCCCAGGGTAGCTTTTATCCGTTGAGTGATGGCCTTTCCATGCAGTACCACCAGATCACTAAGCCCGACTTTCGTCCCTGCTCGAGTTGTAGCTCTCGCAGTCAAGCTCCCTTATACCTTTACACTCTGCGAATGATTTCCAACCATTCTGAGGGAACCTTTGGGCGCCTCCGTTACACTTTAGGAGGCGACCGCCCCAGTCAAACTGCCCACCTGACACTGTCCTCCAGAACGCTCAGCTCTGTGAGTTAGAGGATCCATCAAACAAGGGTAGTATCCCAACATTGCCTCCGGTAAGACTAGCGTCCTACTTTCTCTGGCTCCTACCTATCCTGTACATGTTTAACAAATACTCAATATCAAGCTACAGTAAAGCTCCATGGGGTCTTTCCGTCCTGTCGCGGGTAACCCGCATCTTCACGGGTATTATAATTTCACCGAGTCTCTCGTTGAGACAGTGCCCAAATCATTACACCTTTCGTGCAGGTCGGAACTTACCCGACAAGGAATTTCGCTACCTTAGGACCGTTATAGTTACGGCCGCCGTTTACTGGGGCTTCAATTCAAACCTTCGCTTACGCTAAGCTCTCCTCTTAACCTTCCAGCACCGGGCAGGTGTCAGCACCTATACGTCATCTTACGATTTTGCAGATACCTGTGTTTTTGATAAACAGTTGTTTGGGCCTATTCACTGCGGCTGATATTTTACTATCAGCACCCCTTCTCCCGAAGTTACGGGGTCATTTTGCCGAGTTCCTTAACGAGAGTTCTCTCGCTCACCTGAGTGTTCTCCACTCGACTACCTGTGTCGGTTTGCGGTACGGGTAAAATTGTTCTGGCTAGAAGCTTTTCTTGGCAGTGTGACATCATGACCTTCGCTACTTTTATTTCGCTCCGCATCACAGCTTGAAATCTAAAGACAAGCATTTGACTCATCTTTTTTCTTACTGCTTGCACATGTATTTCCAGCAACATGCGTCATTAGCCTCCTGCGTCCCTCCTTTGCTCATATCGAACAATTTCAGTACAGGAATTTCTACCTGTTGTCCATCGGCTACGCCTCTCGGCCTTACCTTAGGTCCCGACTTACCCTGGGCGGACGAGCCTGCCCCAGGAAACCTTAGTCTTTCGGCGGATAGGATTCTCACCTATCTTTCGCTACTCATACCGGCATTCTCACTTCTAAGCGCTCCATTAGTCCTCTCGATCTAACTTCGCCGCACTTAGAACGCTCTCCTACCACGCATATAATATATGCATCCACAGTTTCGGTACTATGCTTAGCCCCGGTACATTTTCGGCGCAGCGTCACTCGACTAGTGAGCTATTACGCACTCTTTAAATGGTGGCTGCTTCTAAGCCAACATCCTAGTTGTCTACGCAACTCCACATCCTTTTCCACTTAGCATAGATTTGGGGACCTTAACTGGTGATCTGGGCTGTTTCCCTTTCGACTACGGATCTTATCACTCGCAGTCTGACTCCCGTGCATTGATATCTGGCATTCGGAGTTTATCTGGATTCAGTAACCCCTGACGGGCCCCTAGTCCAAACAGCGCTCTACCTCCATTATCATTCACACGAGGCTAGCCCTAAAGCTATTTCGGAGAGAACCAGCTATCTCCAAGTTCGTTTGGAATTTCACCGCTACCCACAACTCATCCCCGCGATTTTTAACTCACGTGGGTTCGGTCCTCCAGCGTGTTTTACCACGCCTTCAACCTGGTCATGGGTAGGTCACTTGGTTTCGGGTCTACGTCATGATACTCTTTCGCCCTATTCAGACTCGCTTTCGCTCCGGCTCCGTCTTTTCTGACTTAACCTTGCACCATAACGTAACTCGCCGGTTCATTCTACAAAAGGCACGCCATTACACTTTAATGTGCTCTGACTACTTGTAGGCACACGGTTTCAGGTTCTCTTTCACTCCCCTTCCGGGGTTCTTTTCACCTTTCCCTCACGGTACTGGTTCACTATCGGTCACTAGTTAGTATTTAGCCTTGCGAGATGGTCCTCGCGGTTTCAATCGGGATTCCTCGTGTCCCGACCTACTCAGGATCCTGCTAAGTCTCTCCGCAATTTCGCGTACGGGGCTCTCACCCTCTCTGGCTTATCTTTCCAGATAATTCTGCTATCACTTCAAGTACTATATCGCAGTCCTACAACCCCAACTGGCAAGCCAGTTGGTTTGGGCTCTTTCCTGTTCGCTCGCCGCTACTTGGGAAATCGATTTTTCTTTCTCTTCCTGCAGCTACTTAGATGTTTCAGTTCACTGCGTCTTCCTTCATTAACCTTAACAGTTAATGATAATACCTCGCGGTATTGGGTTCCCCCATTCGGATATCTCCGGATCATTGCTTACTTACTGCTCCCCGAAGCCTTTCGTGGTTCGTCACGTCCTTCATCGGCTTCTAGTGCCAAGGCATTCACCATGCGCCCTTTTCTACTTGACCTATTTCAAGTTGAGTTTCTCTCTCTTCTCGGTCGCTCTTCAATCTGTTTTTTCGATTGTCTCGGTTTTTTTGCTTTTGATTATATTCAGTTTTCAATGTACTAGCTCTTGAGGTATTACCCTCAAAACTAAACAAAGTTTCTCAGTGTGCTTCCGCTTGGCTTTCTCGATGACTTCTCTTAGTGCTCTCGCACTCTCCATCATCTTTCGCCTTCCTTAGAAAGGAGGTGATCCAGCCGCAGGTTCTCCTACGGCTACCTTGTTACGACTTCACCCTAATCATCTGTCCTACCTTAGACGGCTGACTCCTATAAAGGTTATCCCACCGGCTTTGGGTGTTACAGACTCTCATGGTGTGACGGGCGGTGTGTACAAGGCCCGGGAACGTATTCACCGCGGCGTGCTGATCCGCGATTACTAGCGATTCCAGCTTCGTGTAGGCGAGTTGCAGCCTACAGTCCGAACTGAGAACGGCTTTAAGAGATCCGCTTGCCTTCGCAGGTTCGCTTCTCGTTGTACCGTCCATTGTAGCACGTGTGTAGCCCAGGTCATAAGGGGCATGATGACTTGACGTCATCCCCACCTTCCTCCGGTTTGTCACCGGCAGTCTCATTAGAGTGCCCAACTTAATGATGGCAACTAATGACAAGGGTTGCGCTCGTTGCGGGACTTAACCCAACATCTCACGACACGAGCTGACGACAGCCATGCACCACCTGTCTCAGCGTCCCCGAAGGGAACACCTAATCTCTTAGGTTTGCACTGGATGTCAAGACCTGGTAAGGTTCTTCGCGTTGCTTCGAATTAAACCACATGCTCCACCGCTTGTGCGGGCCCCCGTCAATTCCTTTGAGTTTCAACCTTGCGGTCGTACTCCCCAGGCGGAGTGCTTAATGCGTTAGCTGCAGCACTGAGAGGCGGAAACCTCCCAACACTTAGCACTCATCGTTTACGGCATGGACTACCAGGGTATCTAATCCTGTTCGCTACCCATGCTTTCGAGCCTCAGCGTCAGTTGCAGACCAGAGAGCCGCCTTCGCCACTGGTGTTCTTCCATATATCTACGCATTCCACCGCTACACATGGAGTTCCACTCTCCTCTTCTGCACTCAAGTTCAACAGTTTCTGATGCAATTCTCCGGTTGAGCCGAAGGCTTTCACATCAGACTTATTGAACCGCCTGCACTCGCTTTACGCCCAATAAATCCGGACAACGCTTGCCACCTACGTATTACCGCGGCTGCTGGCACGTAGTTAGCCGTGACTTTCTAAGTAATTACCGTCAAATAAAGGCCAGTTACTACCTCTATCTTTCTTCACTACCAACAGAGCTTTACGAGCCGAAACCCTTCTTCACTCACGCGGCGTTGCTCCATCAGACTTTCGTCCATTGTGGAAGATTCCCTACTGCTGCCTCCCGTAGGAGTTTGGGCCGTGTCTCAGTCCCAATGTGGCCGATCAGTCTCTCAACTCGGCTATGCATCATTGCCTTGGTAAGCCGTTACCTTACCAACTAGCTAATGCACCGCAGGTCCATCCAAGAGTGATAGCAGAACCATCTTTCAAACTCTAGACATGCGTCTAGTGTTGTTATCCGGTATTAGCATCTGTTTCCAGGTGTTATCCCAGTCTCTTGGGCAGGTTACCCACGTGTTACTCACCCGTCCGCCGCTCGCTTGTATCTAGTTTCATTTAGTGCAAGCACTAAAATCATCTAGGCAAGCTCGCTCGACTTGCATGTATTAGGCACGCCGCCAGCGTTCGTCCTGAGCCAGGATCAAACTCTCATTTTCCTTTTGAAAATGAGCTTTTTATCGTTTAGCTCTAAAACTTTCTTTGAGTTATCTCAAATTTATTGCTTGCGAATTGACTTCGCTTTTGTTTGGGATTTTTATATCCCGCACACTTTCAGCGAAACTTTGTTCAGTTTTCAAGGTACTACCGTTGTCATGTGACAACTTTTATATTATATCATGTCTTTTAAGCTTTGACAAGAACTTTTTTAATTTTCTCATCTCTCTCAAATGACAGCTTTATAATATTATCATCTTTTGCTCGCTTTGGCAAGCTTTTTTTGAACTTTTTTATTTGCTCTTTTCGCTTGCCTCAAACAGCATGTATTACTTTACAGATTTTAATCAAAGGAAAATAAAATGCTTCATTAAGGTAGTTAATGAAGCATATCTGTAAAGCGGAGATTGAGAGATTCGAACCCTCGCGCCGGTATAAACCGACCTACACCCTTAGCAGGGGCGCCTCTTCAGCCACTTGAGTAAATCTCCAATGGGCCTAAATGGACTTGAACCATCGACCTCACGCTTATCAGGCGTGCGCTCTAACCAGCTGAGCTATAGGCCCCTTTCCTTTGAAGCGGGTAACGAGAATCGGACTCGCGACTAAAGCTTGGAAGGCTTTCGTTTTACCACTAAACTATACCCGCAACTTCTTGCTTCCTAATGGCGCGAGACGGAATCGAACCGCCGACACAAGGAGCTTCAATCCTTTGCTCTACCAACTGAGCTATCGAGCCATTACGGTCCCTACCGGATTCGGACCGGTGATCTCCTCCGTGACAGGGAGGCGTGATAACCCCTACACCAAGGGACCATATTGCGGGAACAGGATTTGAACCTATGACCTTCGGGTTATGAGCCCGACGAGCTACCAGACTGCTCCATCCCGCGATGTTTTTATATAAAAAAAGCCAAGATCCTATGGACCTTGTAGGACTCGAACCTACGACCCGACGGTTATGAGCCGTCTGCTCTAACCAACTGAGCTAAAGGTCCAAGTTTACCTCTATAGCGGCGGGGGGGATCGAACCCTCGACCTCCCGGGTATGAACCGGACGCTCTAGCCAGCTGAGCTACACCGCCATCTGTAACTTCCTTCTTATTAAGCTACAATCGGGAAGACAGGATTCGAACCTGCGACCCCCTGGTCCCAAACCAGGTGCTCTACCAAACTGAGCCACTTCCCGAAGTGTGCACCCTGAAGGATTTGAACCTTCAACCTTCTGATTCGTAGTCAGACACTCTATCCAGTTGCGCTAAGGGTGCATCATTATATGCCGAGGACCGGAATCGAACCGGTACGGTTGTCACCAACCGCGGGATTTTAAGTCCCGTGCGTCTGCCAGTTCCGCCACCCCGGCATGATAATGATAAGCGGAAGACGGGATTCGAACCCGCGACCCCCACCATGGCAAGGTGGTGTTCTACCACTGAACTACTTCCGCATTTTTATTCAATTTTTATGCCGATTAAAGGACTCGAACCTTCGACCCCCTGTTTACAAGACAGATGCTCTACCAACTGAGCTAAATCGGCATGGTACGGGTGGTGGGACTTGAACCCACACGTCCGAAAACACTAGAACCTAAATCTAGCGCGTCTGCCAATTCCGCCACACCCGCTTGAGTTTTTTCTGGGCCAATGAGTCGTGGCAGGCTCGAACTGCCGACCCTCTGATTAAAAGTCAGATGCTCTACCAACTGAGCTAACGACTCAATGGAGGATACAGGGCTCGAACCTGTGACCTCCTGCTTGTAAGGCAGATGCTCTCCCAGCTGAGCTAATCCTCCATTTAGCACGGCGACTGCCTACCCTCGCAGGCAGTTTCCCACCAACTACTCTCGGCGTTAAGAAGCTTAACTTCTGTGTTCGGCATGGGAACAGGTGTATCCTTCTTGCCATCGCCACCGTACTCTTTCTGAGCTTTTACACTCAAAACTGAATATAATCTCTAGCCTTTAAACCTTTGAGCTTTGGTCAAGTGCTCGACTGATTAGTACTAGTCCGCTCCACATATCGCTATGCTTCCACTCCTAGCCTATCTACCTCATCGTCTTTAAGGTGTCTTACTGCTTTCGCATCGGAAATCTCATCTTGAGGGGGGCTTCGCACTTAGATGCTTTCAGCGCTTATCCCTTCCATACATAGCTACCCAGCGATGCCTTTGGCAAGACAACTGGTACACCAGCGGTATGTCCATCCCGGTCCTCTCGTACTAAGGACAGCTCCTCTCAAATTTCCTACGCCCACGACGGATAGGGACCGAACTGTCTCACGACGTTCTGAACCCAGCTCGCGTGCCGCTTTAATGGGCGAACAGCCCAACCCTTGGGACCGACTTCAGCCCCAGGATGCGACGAGCCGACATCGAGGTGCCAAACCTCCCCGTCGATGTGAACTCTTGGGGGAGATAAGCCTGTTATCCCCAGGGTAGCTTTTATCCGTTGAGTGATGGCCTTTCCATGCAGTACCACCAGATCACTAAGCCCGACTTTCGTCCCTGCTCGAGTTGTAGCTCTCGCAGTCAAGCTCCCTTATACCTTTACACTCTGCGAATGATTTCCAACCATTCTGAGGGAACCTTTGGGCGCCTCCGTTACACTTTAGGAGGCGACCGCCCCAGTCAAACTGCCCACCTGACACTGTCCTCCAGAACGCTCAGCTCTGTGAGTTAGAGGATCCATCAAACAAGGGTAGTATCCCAACATTGCCTCCGGTAAGACTAGCGTCCTACTTTCTCTGGCTCCTACCTATCCTGTACATGTTTAACAAATACTCAATATCAAGCTACAGTAAAGCTCCATGGGGTCTTTCCGTCCTGTCGCGGGTAACCCGCATCTTCACGGGTATTATAATTTCACCGAGTCTCTCGTTGAGACAGTGCCCAAATCATTACACCTTTCGTGCAGGTCGGAACTTACCCGACAAGGAATTTCGCTACCTTAGGACCGTTATAGTTACGGCCGCCGTTTACTGGGGCTTCAATTCAAACCTTCGCTTACGCTAAGCTCTCCTCTTAACCTTCCAGCACCGGGCAGGTGTCAGCACCTATACGTCATCTTACGATTTTGCAGATACCTGTGTTTTTGATAAACAGTTGTTTGGGCCTATTCACTGCGGCTGATATTTTACTATCAGCACCCCTTCTCCCGAAGTTACGGGGTCATTTTGCCGAGTTCCTTAACGAGAGTTCTCTCGCTCACCTGAGTGTTCTCCACTCGACTACCTGTGTCGGTTTGCGGTACGGGTAAAATTGTTCTGGCTAGAAGCTTTTCTTGGCAGTGTGACATCATGACCTTCGCTACTTTTATTTCGCTCCGCATCACAGCTTGAAATCTAAAGACAAGCATTTGACTCATCTTTTTTCTTACTGCTTGCACATGTATTTCCAGCAACATGCGTCATTAGCCTCCTGCGTCCCTCCTTTGCTCATATCGAACAATTTCAGTACAGGAATTTCTACCTGTTGTCCATCGGCTACGCCTCTCGGCCTTACCTTAGGTCCCGACTTACCCTGGGCGGACGAGCCTGCCCCAGGAAACCTTAGTCTTTCGGCGGATAGGATTCTCACCTATCTTTCGCTACTCATACCGGCATTCTCACTTCTAAGCGCTCCATTAGTCCTCTCGATCTAACTTCGCCGCACTTAGAACGCTCTCCTACCACGCATATAATATATGCATCCACAGTTTCGGTACTATGCTTAGCCCCGGTACATTTTCGGCGCAGCGTCACTCGACTAGTGAGCTATTACGCACTCTTTAAATGGTGGCTGCTTCTAAGCCAACATCCTAGTTGTCTACGCAACTCCACATCCTTTTCCACTTAGCATAGATTTGGGGACCTTAACTGGTGATCTGGGCTGTTTCCCTTTCGACTACGGATCTTATCACTCGCAGTCTGACTCCCGTGCATTGATATCTGGCATTCGGAGTTTATCTGGATTCAGTAACCCCTGACGGGCCCCTAGTCCAAACAGCGCTCTACCTCCATTATCATTCACACGAGGCTAGCCCTAAAGCTATTTCGGAGAGAACCAGCTATCTCCAAGTTCGTTTGGAATTTCACCGCTACCCACAACTCATCCCCGCGATTTTTAACTCACGTGGGTTCGGTCCTCCAGCGTGTTTTACCACGCCTTCAACCTGGTCATGGGTAGGTCACTTGGTTTCGGGTCTACGTCATGATACTCTTTCGCCCTATTCAGACTCGCTTTCGCTCCGGCTCCGTCTTTTCTGACTTAACCTTGCACCATAACGTAACTCGCCGGTTCATTCTACAAAAGGCACGCCATTACACTTTAATGTGCTCTGACTACTTGTAGGCACACGGTTTCAGGTTCTCTTTCACTCCCCTTCCGGGGTTCTTTTCACCTTTCCCTCACGGTACTGGTTCACTATCGGTCACTAGTTAGTATTTAGCCTTGCGAGATGGTCCTCGCGGTTTCAATCGGGATTCCTCGTGTCCCGACCTACTCAGGATCCTGCTAAGTCTCTCCGCAATTTCGCGTACGGGGCTCTCACCCTCTCTGGCTTATCTTTCCAGATAATTCTGCTATCACTTCAAGTACTATATCGCAGTCCTACAACCCCAACTGGCAAGCCAGTTGGTTTGGGCTCTTTCCTGTTCGCTCGCCGCTACTTGGGAAATCGATTTTTCTTTCTCTTCCTGCAGCTACTTAGATGTTTCAGTTCACTGCGTCTTCCTTCATTAACCTTAACAGTTAATGATAATACCTCGCGGTATTGGGTTCCCCCATTCGGATATCTCCGGATCATTGCTTACTTACTGCTCCCCGAAGCCTTTCGTGGTTCGTCACGTCCTTCATCGGCTTCTAGTGCCAAGGCATTCACCATGCGCCCTTTTCTACTTGACCTATTTCAAGTTGAGTTTCTCTCTCTTCTCGGTCGCTCTTCAATCTGTTTTTTCGATTGTCTCGGTTTTTTTGCTTTTGATTATATTCAGTTTTCAATGTACTAGCTCTTGAGGTATTACCCTCAAAACTAAACAAAGTTTCTCAGTGTGCTTCCGCTTGGCTTTCTCGATGACTTCTCTTAGTGCTCTCGCACTCTCCATCATCTTTCGCCTTCCTTAGAAAGGAGGTGATCCAGCCGCAGGTTCTCCTACGGCTACCTTGTTACGACTTCACCCTAATCATCTGTCCTACCTTAGACGGCTGACTCCTATAAAGGTTATCCCACCGGCTTTGGGTGTTACAGACTCTCATGGTGTGACGGGCGGTGTGTACAAGGCCCGGGAACGTATTCACCGCGGCGTGCTGATCCGCGATTACTAGCGATTCCAGCTTCGTGTAGGCGAGTTGCAGCCTACAGTCCGAACTGAGAACGGCTTTAAGAGATCCGCTTGCCTTCGCAGGTTCGCTTCTCGTTGTACCGTCCATTGTAGCACGTGTGTAGCCCAGGTCATAAGGGGCATGATGACTTGACGTCATCCCCACCTTCCTCCGGTTTGTCACCGGCAGTCTCATTAGAGTGCCCAACTTAATGATGGCAACTAATGACAAGGGTTGCGCTCGTTGCGGGACTTAACCCAACATCTCACGACACGAGCTGACGACAGCCATGCACCACCTGTCTCAGCGTCCCCGAAGGGAACACCTAATCTCTTAGGTTTGCACTGGATGTCAAGACCTGGTAAGGTTCTTCGCGTTGCTTCGAATTAAACCACATGCTCCACCGCTTGTGCGGGCCCCCGTCAATTCCTTTGAGTTTCAACCTTGCGGTCGTACTCCCCAGGCGGAGTGCTTAATGCGTTAGCTGCAGCACTGAGAGGCGGAAACCTCCCAACACTTAGCACTCATCGTTTACGGCATGGACTACCAGGGTATCTAATCCTGTTCGCTACCCATGCTTTCGAGCCTCAGCGTCAGTTGCAGACCAGAGAGCCGCCTTCGCCACTGGTGTTCTTCCATATATCTACGCATTCCACCGCTACACATGGAGTTCCACTCTCCTCTTCTGCACTCAAGTTCAACAGTTTCTGATGCAATTCTCCGGTTGAGCCGAAGGCTTTCACATCAGACTTATTGAACCGCCTGCACTCGCTTTACGCCCAATAAATCCGGACAACGCTTGCCACCTACGTATTACCGCGGCTGCTGGCACGTAGTTAGCCGTGACTTTCTAAGTAATTACCGTCAAATAAAGGCCAGTTACTACCTCTATCTTTCTTCACTACCAACAGAGCTTTACGAGCCGAAACCCTTCTTCACTCACGCGGCGTTGCTCCATCAGACTTTCGTCCATTGTGGAAGATTCCCTACTGCTGCCTCCCGTAGGAGTTTGGGCCGTGTCTCAGTCCCAATGTGGCCGATCAGTCTCTCAACTCGGCTATGCATCATTGCCTTGGTAAGCCGTTACCTTACCAACTAGCTAATGCACCGCAGGTCCATCCAAGAGTGATAGCAGAACCATCTTTCAAACTCTAGACATGCGTCTAGTGTTGTTATCCGGTATTAGCATCTGTTTCCAGGTGTTATCCCAGTCTCTTGGGCAGGTTACCCACGTGTTACTCACCCGTCCGCCGCTCGCTTGTATCTAGTTTCATTTAGTGCAAGCACTAAAATCATCTAGGCAAGCTCGCTCGACTTGCATGTATTAGGCACGCCGCCAGCGTTCGTCCTGAGCCAGGATCAAACTCTCATTTTCCTTTTGAAAATGAGCTTTTTATCGTTTAGCTCTAAAACTTTCTTTGAGTTATCTCAAATTTATTGCTTGCGAATTGACTTCGCTTTTGTTTGGGATTTTTATATCCCGCACACTTTCAGCGAAACTTTGTTCAGTTTTCAAGGTACTACCGTTGTCATGTGACAACTTTTATATTATATCATGTCTTTTAAGCTTTGACAAGAACTTTTTTAATTTTCTCATCTCTCTCAAATGACAGCTTTATAATATTATCATCTTTTGCTCGCTTTGGCAAGCTTTTTTTGAACTTTTTTATTTGCTCTTTTCGCTTGCCTCAAACAGCATGTATTACTTTACAGGCTTTTTCACTTTTCGTCAACATGATTTTGAATAAAAATATATATTGCGAATATTCATTTAATTAATAATTTAATTGTTCAGATTTATCATTTTTCATTCTTATTTTAATTAAGATTTAAGTCTTAAAATTCGGATATAAAAAAATTGTGTTAAGTATAATCACTTAACACAATTTTTAATTATTTTTTCAATTCTGGGGCATCTGTCTTAAAATCACTTTGAGTTGTCTTTTTGCCATTCTGATACCAGACACTATTCTTACTCTTCTTCTCAGCCTTTTTCAATCGTTTTAATGAATCAGATTTCTTATATGAATAATTCTTTCTCTTCACATATTCAAATCCATCTGGCTTATAGAAGCGCAAAAGATTTCCTGTAATTACTCGGTCTGATAAGGAGAGCTCGGTCGTTACTGTATTAGAAATGGATGCTAATTGGGCCTTTACTTTCTTGCTTGGATGAGTTATTCGCTTTCCTGATTGCGTGTAGTAATAACTTCCTTCTACTTTACTATATTTTGGAGTAATAAAGTCACCATTTCGCTGGGCAACAATCTGTGGAGCATTTTTAGCCAAAAGACTATGTCCAAACTGAATCATATTTTGGTCATTAATTCCTAATAAATTAAATAAGGTTGGTCTAACGTCAATCTCGCCACCATAGGTATGATTAATACCACCCTTAAGTCCAGGCATGTGGAACATTAATGGTACCCGTTGGAATTGGAGATTATCAAAATTATTAAAGCTATCTTTATCCAATAATTGGGCAGACGCCTTATGGTGATTTCCAGAAATTCCGTAGTGATCTCCATAAAGCATAATTAGAGTATTCTTCTCTAAACCAGATTTCTTCAGATAGCTCATCAATTCTCCAATTGCTTGATCAAGATAATGAGCAGTTTGAACATATCCATCTACTGTTTTATCACCCGTATCAGTTTTATCAATGGATTGATTTTTTTTATCTAAATCATATGGATAGTGGTTCGTTACCGTAATCATCTTTAAATAAAATGGCTGTGGTAAGTGCTCCATATATTTAATCGACTGATCAAAGAAAAGCTTATCTTTAATTCCATATCCTAAGTAATATCCCTTTTTATTTTGATAATAAGATAAAGGCATGAAATAATCGTAGCCAAAAGACTTATAAGCATTATCACGATTCCAGAATGAACCTGCCCCACCATGCATAACTGCACTAGTGTAGCCAGCCTTTTGACCTAGTATAGCTGGAGCACTTTCAAAAGTGTTAGATGTTCCATAACTTGACATAGCAGATCCGGATTGTAAACCAAAAATAGAGTTTTCTAGCATCATTTCAGCATCGGAAGTCTTACCCTGTCCTACTTGATTAAAGAAATTATCAAAACTAATAGTATCGTTAGCATGATACAACTTATTCAAATTAGGTGTAACTTCTTTTCCATGCCACTTATAGTCAATTAAAAATTGCTGGAAACTCTCTAAGTGGATTACCAATACATTCTTATTCTTTGCCACGCCATAATATTCCGGATTAGGTGCAATATAATTTTTCTTGATATAAGACTGAACAGTTTTTAGATCACTATGGTTTGCTTTAGCCATAATTGCATTATTTTGAGCAGTTTTTACTCCGTCGTATACTGCAAAAGCATTCAATCCTAAATATTTAACAATATAGTTATTATCAAAAGTTCTAGTTAATAAACCAGGACGATCCTTTTGTGCCATAGTTAAATTAGTACCAATCAGTACTACAGCTAAGCCTTCAATTAAAAGTGAAACCTTTAATTTTAGACGTCGAACATCAATTTTAAAAACTTTAAAAGCTATTAGTAGAACAATGATAACTACATCTAAAAATACTAAAAAATCTGTTCCTTTTGTGATGCCCGCAATACTTTTTCCTAAATTATCAGAAGTAGATCCGGATGTTTTAATGATAGAAGTAGATAAAAAATCAGAAAATTCTCGATAATATAATATATTTGAAAATAGCCAAAGAGATAAAAGAAAATCAATTATGACCATAATCCAGTAGGATTTCCTACCCTTAAAAAATAAACCAATTCCAATTAATAAAATAGCAGTTGGCAGTGGATTTATCAGTAGCAAAAAATTTTGCATTGAGCCCACTACACCTAAATTAAACTTTGTTATATAGGTTAAATATGTTTTTATCCAAAAAAATACAACAACTACAGTGAAAAAGCCTAATTTAGTTTTAGTTAACCAATTATATGATGCTTTTAGGCGTCCCATCTAAGTCCTCCTCAACTTTGTTCTTTCATGATATTACTACTAAAAAATGGTTTTGATAAATTAAAATAGCAAATTTAAGGAATTTTAATGACTTTTTACTTTCTTGGGCTTAAAGAGCCAACCGAATATCCCTAAAATCATTCCAAAAAAGTAGGTAGTAAAACGCCATAAGAACATCCCTAGAGTCAACAAAATATTTGAATGAATAAAAGTAGAAAACAATGTCTGAAAACTAAATTCTGCTCCGCCAGATGCTCCTGGAATTGGAACAATTGCCATAAACATGATAATCATAATGTTCATCTGTGTAACGTCTAGCCAAGAAGGTGTTAAATTTAACGCTAACAAGATCAAGTACGGAATTGAATAGAAACATAGAAGTTGACCAATAGTCAAAATACTGGCACCTAATAATTTTTTCTTTTCACGTTTTAAGTTCTGTCCTTCTGCATAAAAAGTTTCAATTTTCTCCATCGTATTCTTACGCCATTTTTCAACAGTATTTTTATTCATAAATTTTTCCAGTAAATCCATGAGCCAATTAGTAGTATTTTTTGTCCATCGATATGCAAACATAATTGCTAATAGAAAAATTATGGAACTTACATGAAGAATAAAACCAATTAAAATAAACAAGGCTAACCCTGAAAATTTGGTTACTACCATATGAAAACCAAAAATAATTGTCGATACGTACGCAAATAAAACGCAAATTTGATAAATTATAAATTTCATCAACAGAATAGATGTCGCGCGTCCACCTTCTATTCCCATCTGAATCATGGCTACTAACTGAGAAGGTTGACCACCGGTAGACAAGGGGGTTATCGCATTAAATAAAGCTTGAATAATTGGAATTCTGAAAAAAGACCATGCAGAGCGATGTGGATCTCCCTTTTTATGCTCTAAAATCCAAATAATAGCAGCTTCACAGACATACGACAAAACCATTACCAATAAAACTAACAGTAAGAAAGTTAAATTTAATTTTTTACTTGCCCCCCATAATGCCTTAATTGGTGTTTTCCGTAATTCTTGCCAAATAACAAAGCCACTAATTAAAAGAACAATCAGCATCCCTATAAAATGTTTTTTGTTCATTATTTGATTTATCCTAACTTTCTACCAATTTCATATTGTTCCATGTAAAAGTCATGCCATATTTTAGCAAGATGGTCTTCAGAATATTCTTGACTGGCTTGAGCAGATAAATCTTGATACTTCTTTAATTTTTCAGGATTTGATACTACGGATTTAATTTGAGCGTTTAACTCAGTAAAATCCTTGCCTTTCATATAATACCCGTCAATAATAGCTTGATATAAATCCAAATCACGTAATAAAACAGGAGTATTACATGAAAAAGCTTCTAAAACTGACATTGGAAATAATTCATCGAAAGATGGAAGTAAAAATAAGTCAGCAATGTTTAAATAGCTAACTAATTCTTCTCGTGGCACAATACCAGTAAATTTCAGGTTTTTTGGAGGATTATCAATTAACTTCTTAAAATGAGCATATCCATCCGTCATTTTACCGAATGAGAATCCACCAGCCCAAATAAATTGAATATCTGGATTGGCTTCTGCTAACTTCGCAAAGTCATCCACACCTTTTCTTTCTTGAACTTGTCCATCTCCGACAATTACAAACTTATCTATCGGAATATGCAATTTATTCCTAAAGGCGTTTTTTTGTACTTGACTTTGCTCATAAAATTCACTTTTTGCTACAAAATTAGGAATGTATTTCACTTTTTCTTCGCTTATTCCGTACTTCACTAATTTATCAATAAATATTGGATTAACTACTACTATCTGATCCATTCTTTTATAAAAATCAATAACGTACTTATAGAAGATACTTTTTGCTGGTTCAGGGAGCTTAACAGATCCTTCTAAGGTTTCCGGCAGAAAATGCACATATCCAATTTTTCTTCCACGACTAGGTAAAAAACTATTAGCAAAATATGTAGGATTTATAGTATGGTAATGCGTTAAATCACTTGCTCCATATTTATTAATAGTTACATAAAAATCTTCTACTAAGCGGGACCTAAGTAAGCGCACTAACTCTTTATACGCAGATCCCACACCCTGTCCCTGAACTGAATCCGCCTGGGAAAACATATTAATTCTAATCATAATTTACCTCAGTTGTTCGTTTATTTTGAATTGCATCTTGATAAAAATCTTCTATTTTATGTGCAAAAGTAGCTGCTGATACATCTACCAATTTATTTTTCTTTATATTTTCAGGAATGGTAAATCGATCTTCTTTTAAATAATCAAGAATCTCATTTTTCATCTCATCCTTTGTTTTAAAGGTGCAGCCTAACTCCTTATTATCAAAAACATTCTCCGTGTAATCGGTACTGTACACTACACTTTTTGTTCCAGCTGCTAATGCCTCAATATAGGTTAAACCTTGCGTTTCAGTATCACTTGCAGATACGAATAAGTCCGCCATACGATAATAATTTCCAACATCACTATGTTCAACACTACCCGCGAAAGTTACATAGTCTTCTAAAGAAAGTCGAGTAACTTGATCTTTTAATGGCTGTACATCAGGACCATCGCCGGCAATTACAAACTTTACGTTAGGCTCTTTTTCTAAAATTTCAGGTAAAACATCTAAAATTTGATCTATTTTCTTTTCAGCTGCTACCCTACTTAGCGTGAGAATAACTTTATCTTTTGAACTAAGCCCCAATTCCTTCCGGACATCTTGACGGGGATTTTCATTGATAGCTGTTAAATCAACTCCTGTTGGAATAATACGCATTGGAATTGTAACTCCATATCGCCTCAATGTTTCTTTTACACGCTGACTTGGTGCAACCACTCCATCCATCTTATGTAGATAGGCCTTCGTAATCTGTTTAACGTGATATGGCTTTAATAGGTGTCCATTTAATACATAATGTAAGTAGTCTTCATACATAGTATGGTAAGTATGAATAGCAGGAATATCTAACGAATGCGCAACGTATTTTCCAATCATACCCATTGCAAACTCGGTTTGAGTATGCACAATGTCTAATTTTACTTCCTTAGCAATTTTCGTTGCCTGAAATAAACCTCTAACTGCAATTCTTCTATCCGTAAAAGAGACAAAAGGTACACTACTAACTCTGAAAATATTTGGCTCAATAGTCCCCTTTCCTAAATGAGGATCAGTTGTAGTAAAAATGAAGACAGAATGTCCATCTGCTTCAAGAGAATTTTTTAAAGTTTGAATTGAAGTTGCGACCCCAGAAAGCTGAGGAAAATAAGTATCGGTAAATAACCCAATATTCATATAAAAATACCTCCATTAAAGAACATTATAAAGTTAGTAGAAAGGAGTTGCAATTTTGGATAAAAAAAAGACGTGAGAATTAACTCACGTCTTTTTGCCAGAATGTCTGAATAAATAGCGGTGATCGGGATCGAACCGATACGTCCCAGGGGACACCAGATTTTGAGTCTGACGCGTCTGCCAATTCCGCCACACCGCCATAAATGAAATTAATCAGGAAATTCAGGCGAAGGCGGTGATCGGATTTGAACCGATGATTAGGGTTTTGCAGACCCGTGCCTTACCACTTGGCTACACCGCCAACCTCTGATCATTAACAAATTGGGATAGTTGGATTCGAACCAACGCATGATGAAGTCAAAGTCCATTGCCTTACCGCTTGGCTATATCCCAATGTTAGGGCGGAATGTGGGGATCGAACCCACGCATGCCGGATCCACAAACCGGTGTGTTAACCACTTCACCAATTCCGCCATAATATTAAAAACAGGGATAGTAGGAATTGAACCCACACTAGCGGTTTTGGAGACCGATGTACTACCTTTATACGATATCCCTATTTAAATGGAGGCCAGTGGATTCGAACCACCGAACTCAGAGAGAGCGGTTTTACAGACCGCCGCGTTTAGCCACTTCGCTAGGCCTCCAGAATGGCGCGAGACGGAATCGAACCGCCGACACAAGGAGCTTCAATCCTTTGCTCTACCAACTGAGCTATCGAGCCATTTACGGTCCCTACCGGACTCGAACCGGTGATCTCCTCCGTGACAGGGAGGCGTGATAACCACTACACTAAGGGACCATATTGCGGGAATAGGATTTGAACCTATGACCTTCGGGTTATGAGCCCGACGAGCTACCAGACTGCTCCATCCCGCGATGATTAAGGAGGATGTGGGATTCGGACCCACGCGCGGGCAGAACCCGCCTGACGGTTTTCAAGACCGTTCCCTTCAGCCGGACTTGGGTAATCCTCCATTTATACCATCTTTTAATATGGTAATGACCCGTACGAGATTTGAACTCATGTTACCGCCGTGAAAGGGCGGTGTCTTAACCACTTGACCAACGGGTCATACGTTTTTAACGTACTTGTTAATCATACCTGATTTAGAAAGTGATGTCAACAACTTTTTTCAAAAACTTTTTTTGAAGTGTTGCTTTTTCTTACTCTCCGCATCAGCAATAACTATATTACTAAAAACATTCTAACTATGCAACCCCTAATTTTAATTTTTTTTACTTTATTTCTTTTTTTATCTCTTTAAGCCTATATGGTGCTACACTAAGCGTATACGGAGGTGTTTTTATGTCTAATGAACGATGTATTGTTGACAATAAAAAAGGTAAAAAACTAATTAAATTAGCTGATGGAAATATGATTTGTGAAGATCATGCAAAACTTACTCCTTGGCAAAGAGAAGAATTAATTGAAAAAGATGCAAATCAAGTTAATGAGTATATAGATAAAATGACTAATACCCATTTATCTGCATATGGCTTAGAAAATACGGAAGCATCATACAAGCCTCTTCTTCATAGAGCGGCTCAAAGTGATCTAATGGAAAATACTTCCCCAGAGGATACATTAAGGCTTCAAAACTGGATCTTAATCAAGCAAAATGCAGAAATAATTAACCTGCTTAAAGAATTAAATACAAGAAACTAGCTAGTCCATATAACTATAGACACATTCGTTCCATCTGAACCATGTGTCTTTTTTAGACTAGCAAAAATACGACCTTGAAATATGTAAAAATCGCTCTGTAAACTCTTTATTTCATTTTAAAGCCAAATTCCTCCTCAGGAGCCTTTAAAAGCCATATAGAGAAGATATAAGGCTCATTACCGCATAAAGGAGATTCCACTCTAATTTTTCAAGAGACGGCTGCTTTCCCTCTTTTCGTCCGTATAATAGACACCTAAATTTTCTCTGCTTATTACATAACTGAACTTTCGCCGCTCTCTTCCCCACAAGGGTCGTCTTACTTATAATATGGGGACTAAAAAACTTTCTTAGTTCAATCAAGGTAAGTGCCTGGAAGAAAACTACGATTTATCTACTTCCAAGACTACTTTCGTATAATTCAATTGCTTTTAATTTAGTTTCAACTGTATATTTGTCCATAGCAAAATCCCCAGGTTGGGTGTATGGCCAACTCTGGGGTTAACTTCATAGTTATTTGATTCTTTTTCTGTCTATTCATCCATACACTTGAACAAAGTTTTTTTATTTTTAAAGATACAAAAAAACACACTAGTGACATTACTAGTGTGTTTACTTTAAAGCGGAGATTGAGAGATTCGAACCCTCGCGCCGGTATAAACCGACCTACACCCTTAGCAGGGGCGCCTCTTCAGCCACTTGAGTAAATCTCCAATGGGCCTAAATGGACTTGAACCATCGACCTCACGCTTATCAGGCGTGCGCTCTAACCAGCTGAGCTATAGGCCCCTTTCCTTTGAAGCGGGTAACGAGAATCGGACTCGCGACTAAAGCTTGGAAGGCTTTCGTTTTACCACTAAACTATACCCGCAACTTCTTGCTTCCTAATGGCGCGAGACGGAATCGAACCGCCGACACAAGGAGCTTCAATCCTTTGCTCTACCAACTGAGCTATCGAGCCATTACGGTCCCTACCGGATTCGGACCGGTGATCTCCTCCGTGACAGGGAGGCGTGATAACCCCTACACCAAGGGACCATATTGCGGGAACAGGATTTGAACCTATGACCTTCGGGTTATGAGCCCGACGAGCTACCAGACTGCTCCATCCCGCGATGTTTTTATATAAAAAAAGCCAAGATCCTATGGACCTTGTAGGACTCGAACCTACGACCCGACGGTTATGAGCCGTCTGCTCTAACCAACTGAGCTAAAGGTCCAAGTTTACCTCTATAGCGGCGGGGGGGATCGAACCCTCGACCTCCCGGGTATGAACCGGACGCTCTAGCCAGCTGAGCTACACCGCCATCTGTAACTTCCTTCTTATTAAGCTACAATCGGGAAGACAGGATTCGAACCTGCGACCCCCTGGTCCCAAACCAGGTGCTCTACCAAACTGAGCCACTTCCCGAAGTGTGCACCCTGAAGGATTTGAACCTTCAACCTTCTGATTCGTAGTCAGACACTCTATCCAGTTGCGCTAAGGGTGCATCATTATATGCCGAGGACCGGAATCGAACCGGTACGGTTGTCACCAACCGCGGGATTTTAAGTCCCGTGCGTCTGCCAGTTCCGCCACCCCGGCATGATAATGATAAGCGGAAGACGGGATTCGAACCCGCGACCCCCACCATGGCAAGGTGGTGTTCTACCACTGAACTACTTCCGCATTTTTATTCAATTTTTATGCCGATTAAAGGACTCGAACCTTCGACCCCCTGTTTACAAGACAGATGCTCTACCAACTGAGCTAAATCGGCATGGTACGGGTGGTGGGACTTGAACCCACACGTCCGAAAACACTAGAACCTAAATCTAGCGCGTCTGCCAATTCCGCCACACCCGCTTGAGTTTTTTCTGGGCCAATGAGTCGTGGCAGGCTCGAACTGCCGACCCTCTGATTAAAAGTCAGATGCTCTACCAACTGAGCTAACGACTCAATGGAGGATACAGGGCTCGAACCTGTGACCTCCTGCTTGTAAGGCAGATGCTCTCCCAGCTGAGCTAATCCTCCATTTAGCACGGCGACTGCCTACCCTCGCAGGCAGTTTCCCACCAACTACTCTCGGCGTTAAGAAGCTTAACTTCTGTGTTCGGCATGGGAACAGGTGTATCCTTCTTGCCATCGCCACCGTACTCTTTCTGAGCTTTTACACTCAAAACTGAATATAATCTCTAGCCTTTAAACCTTTGAGCTTTGGTCAAGTGCTCGACTGATTAGTACTAGTCCGCTCCACATATCGCTATGCTTCCACTCCTAGCCTATCTACCTCATCGTCTTTAAGGTGTCTTACTGCTTTCGCATCGGAAATCTCATCTTGAGGGGGGCTTCGCACTTAGATGCTTTCAGCGCTTATCCCTTCCATACATAGCTACCCAGCGATGCCTTTGGCAAGACAACTGGTACACCAGCGGTATGTCCATCCCGGTCCTCTCGTACTAAGGACAGCTCCTCTCAAATTTCCTACGCCCACGACGGATAGGGACCGAACTGTCTCACGACGTTCTGAACCCAGCTCGCGTGCCGCTTTAATGGGCGAACAGCCCAACCCTTGGGACCGACTTCAGCCCCAGGATGCGACGAGCCGACATCGAGGTGCCAAACCTCCCCGTCGATGTGAACTCTTGGGGGAGATAAGCCTGTTATCCCCAGGGTAGCTTTTATCCGTTGAGTGATGGCCTTTCCATGCAGTACCACCAGATCACTAAGCCCGACTTTCGTCCCTGCTCGAGTTGTAGCTCTCGCAGTCAAGCTCCCTTATACCTTTACACTCTGCGAATGATTTCCAACCATTCTGAGGGAACCTTTGGGCGCCTCCGTTACACTTTAGGAGGCGACCGCCCCAGTCAAACTGCCCACCTGACACTGTCCTCCAGAACGCTCAGCTCTGTGAGTTAGAGGATCCATCAAACAAGGGTAGTATCCCAACATTGCCTCCGGTAAGACTAGCGTCCTACTTTCTCTGGCTCCTACCTATCCTGTACATGTTTAACAAATACTCAATATCAAGCTACAGTAAAGCTCCATGGGGTCTTTCCGTCCTGTCGCGGGTAACCCGCATCTTCACGGGTATTATAATTTCACCGAGTCTCTCGTTGAGACAGTGCCCAAATCATTACACCTTTCGTGCAGGTCGGAACTTACCCGACAAGGAATTTCGCTACCTTAGGACCGTTATAGTTACGGCCGCCGTTTACTGGGGCTTCAATTCAAACCTTCGCTTACGCTAAGCTCTCCTCTTAACCTTCCAGCACCGGGCAGGTGTCAGCACCTATACGTCATCTTACGATTTTGCAGATACCTGTGTTTTTGATAAACAGTTGTTTGGGCCTATTCACTGCGGCTGATATTTTACTATCAGCACCCCTTCTCCCGAAGTTACGGGGTCATTTTGCCGAGTTCCTTAACGAGAGTTCTCTCGCTCACCTGAGTGTTCTCCACTCGACTACCTGTGTCGGTTTGCGGTACGGGTAAAATTGTTCTGGCTAGAAGCTTTTCTTGGCAGTGTGACATCATGACCTTCGCTACTTTTATTTCGCTCCGCATCACAGCTTGAAATCTAAAGACAAGCATTTGACTCATCTTTTTTCTTACTGCTTGCACATGTATTTCCAGCAACATGCGTCATTAGCCTCCTGCGTCCCTCCTTTGCTCATATCGAACAATTTCAGTACAGGAATTTCTACCTGTTGTCCATCGGCTACGCCTCTCGGCCTTACCTTAGGTCCCGACTTACCCTGGGCGGACGAGCCTGCCCCAGGAAACCTTAGTCTTTCGGCGGATAGGATTCTCACCTATCTTTCGCTACTCATACCGGCATTCTCACTTCTAAGCGCTCCATTAGTCCTCTCGATCTAACTTCGCCGCACTTAGAACGCTCTCCTACCACGCATATAATATATGCATCCACAGTTTCGGTACTATGCTTAGCCCCGGTACATTTTCGGCGCAGCGTCACTCGACTAGTGAGCTATTACGCACTCTTTAAATGGTGGCTGCTTCTAAGCCAACATCCTAGTTGTCTACGCAACTCCACATCCTTTTCCACTTAGCATAGATTTGGGGACCTTAACTGGTGATCTGGGCTGTTTCCCTTTCGACTACGGATCTTATCACTCGCAGTCTGACTCCCGTGCATTGATATCTGGCATTCGGAGTTTATCTGGATTCAGTAACCCCTGACGGGCCCCTAGTCCAAACAGCGCTCTACCTCCATTATCATTCACACGAGGCTAGCCCTAAAGCTATTTCGGAGAGAACCAGCTATCTCCAAGTTCGTTTGGAATTTCACCGCTACCCACAACTCATCCCCGCGATTTTTAACTCACGTGGGTTCGGTCCTCCAGCGTGTTTTACCACGCCTTCAACCTGGTCATGGGTAGGTCACTTGGTTTCGGGTCTACGTCATGATACTCTTTCGCCCTATTCAGACTCGCTTTCGCTCCGGCTCCGTCTTTTCTGACTTAACCTTGCACCATAACGTAACTCGCCGGTTCATTCTACAAAAGGCACGCCATTACACTTTAATGTGCTCTGACTACTTGTAGGCACACGGTTTCAGGTTCTCTTTCACTCCCCTTCCGGGGTTCTTTTCACCTTTCCCTCACGGTACTGGTTCACTATCGGTCACTAGTTAGTATTTAGCCTTGCGAGATGGTCCTCGCGGTTTCAATCGGGATTCCTCGTGTCCCGACCTACTCAGGATCCTGCTAAGTCTCTCCGCAATTTCGCGTACGGGGCTCTCACCCTCTCTGGCTTATCTTTCCAGATAATTCTGCTATCACTTCAAGTACTATATCGCAGTCCTACAACCCCAACTGGCAAGCCAGTTGGTTTGGGCTCTTTCCTGTTCGCTCGCCGCTACTTGGGAAATCGATTTTTCTTTCTCTTCCTGCAGCTACTTAGATGTTTCAGTTCACTGCGTCTTCCTTCATTAACCTTAACAGTTAATGATAATACCTCGCGGTATTGGGTTCCCCCATTCGGATATCTCCGGATCATTGCTTACTTACTGCTCCCCGAAGCCTTTCGTGGTTCGTCACGTCCTTCATCGGCTTCTAGTGCCAAGGCATTCACCATGCGCCCTTTTCTACTTGACCTATTTCAAGTTGAGTTTCTCTCTCTTCTCGGTCGCTCTTCAATCTGTTTTTTCGATTGTCTCGGTTTTTTTGCTTTTGATTATATTCAGTTTTCAATGTACTAGCTCTTGAGGTATTACCCTCAAAACTAAACAAAGTTTCTCAGTGTGCTTCCGCTTGGCTTTCTCGATGACTTCTCTTAGTGCTCTCGCACTCTCCATCATCTTTCGCCTTCCTTAGAAAGGAGGTGATCCAGCCGCAGGTTCTCCTACGGCTACCTTGTTACGACTTCACCCTAATCATCTGTCCTACCTTAGACGGCTGACTCCTATAAAGGTTATCCCACCGGCTTTGGGTGTTACAGACTCTCATGGTGTGACGGGCGGTGTGTACAAGGCCCGGGAACGTATTCACCGCGGCGTGCTGATCCGCGATTACTAGCGATTCCAGCTTCGTGTAGGCGAGTTGCAGCCTACAGTCCGAACTGAGAACGGCTTTAAGAGATCCGCTTGCCTTCGCAGGTTCGCTTCTCGTTGTACCGTCCATTGTAGCACGTGTGTAGCCCAGGTCATAAGGGGCATGATGACTTGACGTCATCCCCACCTTCCTCCGGTTTGTCACCGGCAGTCTCATTAGAGTGCCCAACTTAATGATGGCAACTAATGACAAGGGTTGCGCTCGTTGCGGGACTTAACCCAACATCTCACGACACGAGCTGACGACAGCCATGCACCACCTGTCTCAGCGTCCCCGAAGGGAACACCTAATCTCTTAGGTTTGCACTGGATGTCAAGACCTGGTAAGGTTCTTCGCGTTGCTTCGAATTAAACCACATGCTCCACCGCTTGTGCGGGCCCCCGTCAATTCCTTTGAGTTTCAACCTTGCGGTCGTACTCCCCAGGCGGAGTGCTTAATGCGTTAGCTGCAGCACTGAGAGGCGGAAACCTCCCAACACTTAGCACTCATCGTTTACGGCATGGACTACCAGGGTATCTAATCCTGTTCGCTACCCATGCTTTCGAGCCTCAGCGTCAGTTGCAGACCAGAGAGCCGCCTTCGCCACTGGTGTTCTTCCATATATCTACGCATTCCACCGCTACACATGGAGTTCCACTCTCCTCTTCTGCACTCAAGTTCAACAGTTTCTGATGCAATTCTCCGGTTGAGCCGAAGGCTTTCACATCAGACTTATTGAACCGCCTGCACTCGCTTTACGCCCAATAAATCCGGACAACGCTTGCCACCTACGTATTACCGCGGCTGCTGGCACGTAGTTAGCCGTGACTTTCTAAGTAATTACCGTCAAATAAAGGCCAGTTACTACCTCTATCTTTCTTCACTACCAACAGAGCTTTACGAGCCGAAACCCTTCTTCACTCACGCGGCGTTGCTCCATCAGACTTTCGTCCATTGTGGAAGATTCCCTACTGCTGCCTCCCGTAGGAGTTTGGGCCGTGTCTCAGTCCCAATGTGGCCGATCAGTCTCTCAACTCGGCTATGCATCATTGCCTTGGTAAGCCGTTACCTTACCAACTAGCTAATGCACCGCAGGTCCATCCAAGAGTGATAGCAGAACCATCTTTCAAACTCTAGACATGCGTCTAGTGTTGTTATCCGGTATTAGCATCTGTTTCCAGGTGTTATCCCAGTCTCTTGGGCAGGTTACCCACGTGTTACTCACCCGTCCGCCGCTCGCTTGTATCTAGTTTCATTTAGTGCAAGCACTAAAATCATCTAGGCAAGCTCGCTCGACTTGCATGTATTAGGCACGCCGCCAGCGTTCGTCCTGAGCCAGGATCAAACTCTCATTTTCCTTTTGAAAATGAGCTTTTTATCGTTTAGCTCTAAAACTTTCTTTGAGTTATCTCAAATTTATTGCTTGCGAATTGACTTCGCTTTTGTTTGGGATTTTTATATCCCGCACACTTTCAGCGAAACTTTGTTCAGTTTTCAAGGTACTACCGTTGTCATGTGACAACTTTTATATTATATCATGTCTTTTAAGCTTTGACAAGAACTTTTTTAATTTTCTCATCTCTCTCAAATGACAGCTTTATAATATTATCATCTTTTGCTCGCTTTGGCAAGCTTTTTTTGAACTTTTTTATTTGCTCTTTTCGCTTGCCTCAAACAGCATGTATTACTTTACAGGCTTTTTCACTTTTCGTCAACCCTTTTTTGCAAAAAAATTAGCAATATTTTTCTAGAGTGCTAATTTCAAGCCTTTTCTCTCGTATTTTAGATATAAAAAAATGGTATTCTTTTGCTATGTTAGCAATTGAATACCATTCTTACTTTATTAAATTTTATTCACCAAATTTTGGCTCTTTAGTAATGACTTTCATTCCATGCATATATGGTTGTAAAGCTTCTGGAACATTTACAGTTCCGTCTTCATTTTGGTAATTTTCCAAAATAGCAGCTACTGTTCTACCTACAGCTAGACCAGAGCCATTTAAAGTATGTGCTAAATGAAGTTTACCATTTTCGTCTCTGTAACGAATTAAACTACGACGTGCTTGGAAGTCAGTACAGTTTGAACAACTTGAAATTTCACGATACTTATCTTGTGCTGGCATCCAAACTTCTAGATCATAAGTTTTTGCACTAGTAAAACTTGCATCCCCAGTTGAAAGAGCAACAACATGATATGGTAAACCAAGTTTTTGAAGTAAATGTTCAGCATTATGGGTTAATTTTTCCAATTCATCCCATGAACTTTCTTCGTCAACAATTTTTACCATTTCAACTTTTCTAAATTCGTGCATTCTGATTAATCCACGAGTGTCACGTCCAGCTGATCCTGCTTCACTTCTAAATGCTGGAGAGAATGCAGTTACATTAATTGGTAATTGCTCTCCATCTAAAATCTTGCCGCGGAAGTAATTAACTAATGGTACTTCAGCAGTTGGAATTAAAGTTAAATCACGTGGCTTATCAGGATCGTCATTATCTACAATTGTATAAACATCTTCAGTAAACTTAGGGAATTGACCAGTTCCTTGCATAGAAGCATCATTAACTAAGTATGGTGGGATTACTTCTGTATATCCATCTTTAGTATTTTCATCTAAGAAAAAGTTTGAAACTGCACGTTCAAGTAATGCACCGGCACCTTTGTAATAAACAAAGCGGGCACCTGAAACTTTAGCAGCAGTATCCCAGTCTAAAATATTCAATTCTGTTCCAATTTCCCAGTGAGGTTTTGGTTCAAAATCAAGTTTAGTAGGTTCATGCCACTTACGAACTTCTTCATTGTAACTTTCATCAGGACCAATAGGATCTGAGTCTGCTGGGAAGTTAGGTAAACGAAGTAAGATATAGTTTTGTTTTTGAGTTAAATCTTCTACTTCTTTATCTAAATCTTTAATTTCTTTACCTACTTCACGCATTGCTTTAATGGCATCACTTGCATCTTCTTTATTGCGTTTAGCTTGAGCAATTTGATCAGATACTTCATTACGCTTTTGCTTTAATTGTTCACTCTTAGTTAAAGCTTCACGTCTTTCTTTATCAATAGCTACTAATTTGTCTAATTCCTCTGGTTTAATTCCTCGTGTAGCTAATTTTTTCTTTGACCAGTCTAAATTCTCTCGAATTACTTTAATGTCTAACATATTTCCTCCTTAAAAATAAAACAAAAAAGCCGACTCATCCCTACACTGGGACGAATCGACTTACACGGTTCGCGGTACCACCCACATTTGGTTAAAAAATACCACACTCAAAAAGCGATAACGGTGCTAACCGTGTAGAATTACCTACCCACATTCGAAATCTGGAAACGACTTTTTTACTCATTCACACCAACCATGAGCTCTCTGAAACTAGTCTTAGGATTTCATGTTTATTTGCATTATATCATGCCAATCCTGTGGTGTTAACAAATAATATTTTTCTTGATAATTAAAAAGTGAAGAAACCATTGAATAATCAGTGGTATAGACATATCTAAACCCTAATTTTTTTAACAATTTTTGTGAATTTGTATTAGAAACAAATGTACCCGCCCAAATTTGATTTTGCTCTAATTCTTTAAAAGCAAAATCAATAATTAGTTGTAAGGCTTCGGTCATTAAACCCCTGTGCCAATATTCTTTATCTAACAAAAAACCTAAATCTTTTGTTAGTAAAAGACCATTGTATTCATCTAATCCACGTTCATATAATTCAACTAAGCCGATTAGACGATTATTTTCTTTTAGTACTATACCGTAACTATAGGGACGTGCTTGATATTGAAGGGCACTTTTTTTGGCCGCATCTAAATCTTGTAAATATTGGTAACCTGCACTTTTGTGATAAATATTATCCTGTCCCCACTTAAGAAGCGTAGGAGCATCTTTAGGTTCAATTTTTCTTAAAATAATTCTCTCAGTTTCTAGCATTACTTGCCTACTAACTTTACTAACCATTTTGCACCATAAACTAACCCTAAACTATAGGCTGCAATGGTCCACGGTTTTCCTAATAAAATTATCCATAAATATGTTGAGAACTTCATTTCAGTTAATCCAGCAATCATACATAAAATGTCATCTGGCGCCATTGGCGCAATAATACACAGACCAAAAAACCAATTAAATTTTTTCTGATTGGCTGTCCACTTCATGTATTTTTCATACGTCTTTTCAGAAACTAAATGTAAGATAAAGGGTCTACCATAATGTCTGGCCAAGAAGAATAAAATAATAGATCCTAAACATATCCCGACATAATTATAAATAAAGCCCCATATTGGACCAAAAAATATTACTCCTCCAAGCAGCGAAACTCCACCAGGGATAATCGGAATTACAACTTGGATTATCTGAATTAATGTAAAAATCAAAGGACCGATAATTTGCTTGTCTGCTAGATAGGCCTTCATTTTTTCTTGGCTTGTAAAAATTCCTAACCTATACCAATAAATACTTAGCAAAATTAGAATAATTGTAGTAACAATGGTCAAAATATTAATTAATTTACGACTCGTTTTAGTAGACATTTTTCTGCCCTCCTTGGTATGTTAAATTAATGATAACAAAAACAAGGTAAAATAGGCGCACTAACCTAGGAATTAAACTTAATTATAATGAAAATAAGATATGACTCATCATTAAAATTTATTCTATAATATTAGTGTGTTATAAAATAACTAAGAGGCATGACTATGGTTGTTATAAAAAAAGATATAATTTACGATGAAAATAACAATTTGAAGACCGATATCTATTTCCCAAATGATACTACTTCACAAACAAAACTCTTAATCTTTTGGCATGGCGGAGGATGGTTTGCTGGTTCTAAAAACGATGTTAAAGACCTAGGAATAAAATTCGCAAACGCTGGTTTTATGACCTTAATTCCTGATTATCGCTTAGCACCTGAATTTACTTATCCAGCTGCACATCAAGATAGTAAGAAATTTGTTGAATGGCTTTTAGATTCTGATTATACCGATGATGATGATCAACAAAATATTGTACAAATTGGTGCAAGTGTCGGCGGTACACTAGCTTTGTATATTGCTGGAATTTACGGTTTTCCTACGGTTACGTGGTCAGCATCGGTAGACTTCTCGAACTGGATGAAAAATCATCAAGATGTTATTCCATCAAGATATGGTGCCAATGAGTTAAAACTAACAAATTTATATGATATTTTTGAATCATTCTATAAATTTTTTGTAAAAACCTATGCTGGGAAAAATGATCAAGCTATTTTGAAAAAAATGGATGTCGAAAATTATGATCTTAGCCATTTGGGAAGGCTAAAAATGATTAATTCTGCTCATGAATTAGTTCCACTAAATGGTGTTTTAAAATTTATCGACTTTTTAGCTAACAATGATCATGAGGTTGAATTATTAGTCATTAAAGGTCATCGGCATGCAATGGATTACGCCATGGATTATATTGATGAATCTTTAGATTTTTTGTATCAGACAATCAAGGAGAAGAAGAATGATCAACATTAACAAATTTGTTTCCATTCGTAAAAAATTAGGTTTGTCTCAAACTGAACTATGCAATGGAATTTGTACTCAATCTACATTAAGTAAATTTGAAAATAATGGCCGTAGTCCTTCTCTAAAAATTTTAAATAGTCTGTGCGACCGAATGAATATTAATGTAGCTGATATCATGGACGTTGACTCTAATAAAAAAACATCCCATAAATTATTTGAGGCGGATTTTGCTGTTATTCAGCTTGATTTTCCAAAAGTTGCTCAAATTTTAAGCAGTGTTAATAAGGATGAATTAGTCCGCCAAGAAGATATTCTTCACTATTATTATCTGCGCGGTCTACTAGCTTTAAATTTAGATCATGCTAAAACTGACGCACTTTACTACTTTAATTCAATTTTAGATGCAAACTTATCAAAACGAAATAAAATTTATTATCTTCTTGCTCTAAAAGGATGTAGTCAAGTTTATGACTTACAAGACGATGTTCATAAAGCACGACATTATTATGACATCATCTTGTCTTCGATATCTAATGTTCCGCTTGAAGATGAAGGCTCTTTACTACAATTTCTTTCTATTCTTTGTAATGGTGGAGAATTTTATGGTCGTAATGACGATTATGAACAATCGGATAAATTATTAAACATGGGATACGATTTATGCAAAAAACGACATGTAATTTACTTTGCTGCTCGCATTCTTTATCAATTGGCACAAAATAATATTGCCGAGAATGGATCGCCACAAAAGACTGCTCAATATTTGAATGATTCCGCTGCCTTTGCTCGTCTGAATAATAATCATGTTTTACTAGAAAAAATTAATAAGTTAGCTTAAATCTAATCACTTCTTTTTAATTTCTTACTAAAGAGAAGTGATTTTTATATACATCTATAAGAAAGCGCTTTATAATATATTATATTGAAAAGAGGAAATTTTATGTCTAAATATGAATCAATTAATCCATATACAAACCAATTAATTAAAAGTTATCCAACTGCAACTCAAGAAGAAATTGAACAAGCACTTGAAACCGGAGAAAAATTATATCTAACTTGGCATAATCAGCTGCCAGCTACTAGAAGCGAGTTACTTCACAAGATAGCAAATAATTTTCAAAAACATCGCAAAGAAATGGCAAAAACCATGACTTTAGAAATGGGAAAATTGTATTGTGAATCGCTTGAAGAAGTAGATCTATGTATAAATATTTGTAACTATTATGCTGATAAAGCTCCTGAAATGTTAGAGCCTACTCCTTTAGAAACAGCTTTAGGAAATGCCTATTATCTAAAACAATCTACAGGTATTATCATGGCCTGTGAACCATGGAACTTCCCACTTTATCAAGTAATTAGAGTCTTTGCTCCTAATTTTATGGTTGGAAATCCCATCATCTTAAAGCATGCTCATAATGTTCCTGGCTCAGCCCAATTAACAGAAGAAATTATTGAAGAAGCTGGTGCTCCAAAAGGAAGTCTGCAAAACTTATTCCTATCTTATGATCAAATTGGCGATGTTATTGCTGATAAACGTGTTCAAGGCGTTGCAGTAACTGGTTCAGAACGTGGTGGTAGTAGTGTCGCAGAAGCTGCTGGTAAAAATATTAAAAAGTTGACAATGGAGCTAGGCGGAAATGATCCATTTATTGTTTTGGCAGATGCTGACTCTACTGTATTAAAGAATGTACTAAGTGATGCCAGAACCTATAATTGCGGTCAAGTCTGCACCTCTTCTAAACGAATTATTGTTGTTGAATCCCGTTATGACGAAGTAATGGATATCTTGCACCATACTTTTGCTGGACTTAAACCTGGTGATCCTTTAGATGCAGATACTAGTCTTGCACCAATGAATTCTCAAAGAGCTGCTGATAAGTTAGCTGAGCAAGTTAAAAAAGGAATTGAACATGGTGCAGAAGTTGCTTATCAATATCCTGAAATTAAAAGTTCTGGTGCCTTCTTCCGCCCAATAATTTTAACCAATATTGATAAGAAGAATCCATTATTTGATGAAGAGTTGTTTGGCCCAGTTGCTGAAGTATTCAAGGTCAAAAACGAAGAAGAAGCAATTGCTCTAGCAAATGCTTCAAGTTTTGGTTTAGGATCTAGTGTTATTTCTGAAAATAGAACTCATGCCCAAGAAGTTGCAAGTGAAATTGAAACCGGTATGACTGTTATTAATGGGCGCTGGATTACCGCTCCTGAATTACCATTCGGTGGTGTTAAAAAATCTGGCTATGGTCGTGAACTTAGTGAACTGGGCTTGATGTCATTTGTAAACGAACATTTAGTTATTGACGTTTCAAAATAATCTTTAAGTGTACAAAAAAGGCTTAGATCAATATTGATCTAGGCCTTTTTAATTTTGTCTCATACTGCGAAAAGAAACTACTGTTAAAAGAATACTTGATACAAATAATAAATATGTCGAAACTCCGAAAGAAATTGCATTCGCAACAATACGTTGAATTTCAATGCTATTGGCTACTGTATTATTGGTAATACCTAGAGGAGATCCAGCATTCATAAAGATCAATTCTACAGCACAAACTATTAAAACAATTGACTCAATTAATGAAAGGAAGAAAACTAATTTCTTATTATTCTTACCATTTTTAATAGTCAAGATAATAATTGCAATTGGTACACCAACTAAAAGTAGCCACATCCCATAACCAATAAAAATATATTTTCCATTAAATCTACCAATTGAAAGGAGCGCCTTAGAAATAGATAGTGCTTGGTAGCCTTGCATCATTCCAGATGAAAATGGACCACTGAAAACCAAAAGTAAGTTTAAAACTGCAATTAAGATTACTCCTAATTGAGTTGCAGTTTGTTTTTGCTTAACAACTTTTTTTATAGCTTCTGGATCTCGACCTAATTTATCATCAATCTTTTGACGGTGAGCCCTTACTTTATTCTCCCCTTCTTCAAAAGAATTAACTACATCGGAACCAACCTTATTAACATGTTCCGTCAGTCGTTGATCAACCGTATACTGCTCCGTTTTCTTTCCTTTATTCTTATCAGAAACTATAAATAACCAAATTAATAAGGCAAAGAAACAAGACCATCCTAAAGATGGGGAAAAACTTGTTAAAATCAAAAGAATAATTCCAACTACAAAAACAATCATTGAATTCACTTGAATCCAATTAATCATAGTCGCAATGGTAGAATTTTGTTTCTTTGGCTCAACTTTCTTAACAGAACGTGTTTCTTGTTTCTGATGATCATCATTTTTTTCATTACGTGTAGTATCCTGACCAGTAAAGAATTCATTTCTAAACTTTTCTAGGTCAAAGTGACAATTAGGACACTGCTTGTCAGTTGGCTTTACATCTTCTCCACAATTTGGACACTTCATTTTTATTCCCTCATAAACTTTTTTAGCTTATTATAGCATTCTAGCCCTTAAACTAAAAAAACAGAAAGCATCGTTATGCTGCTTTCTGTTTTTTTCTTGATGCGCGGTTAACTAACCACCAAGCCATAATAAATAAAATGGCGATCCCAATTAACGCACCAGCTAATTTTTTGATATCACCATTGAAGATTGCATCCCCTCCAAAGGCATAGATAAATGAAGTAGGAAACATTCCCACAATCACCATCGACAAAAACTTATTAGGCGGCGTTTCTAGTCGTGCAGCCGTATAATCAACTAACACGCTTGGTATAACTGGTACCATGAAACCTAAAGTCATTCCCAAAGTGGGATGTTTCTGATTCATTAACCAATTAAGAAATCTATTTTTCTTAAACTTGTGCGAAAAACTAACTCTCTTTATTAGACTTTCTACGATACAGTTTCCAAGAATATTTCCACACCAATTAATGGCTAATCCAATCCACGGACCATAACAAAGACCGGCTAAAATACAAAAAACAGAATTCGACATTCCTGGAATCGCATTTAAGATGGTTATTAATCCTAGTAAAAATAAGCCATCCCGTACTTCATGTTGTCGAAGCAAATAGAGTAGTTTTGTTTTCATATCCTTCCCTGGGTGCATTAACAAATCAATTTCAGGGCGATAGTCACGATAAAGCAAGTATAATAAAATTCCTGCTGCTAAAATCCCACAGATTATAAATAATATTTTTCTCAATTTTTTTGTCATTATTTCACTCGTTTATTCTAAATTCATATGCCATAATCATATTTTTTCACGTTTCAGACCAATTATCAAAACTATTATTATCCATTCGTTCTTATACTTTATCGTATTATAATAGTAAAAATAAAGCTATCTCAAAAGGAGGAAAAAATGTCCGCAAAACTTATCTTTAGTGATATAGATGGAACTCTTATTACTTCTCAAGGTGTCGTCTCTTCTACTACTATTGAGGCAATACGTAAGCAAATTATAGCTGGTAATTTATTTATTCCGGTTTCTGCCCGTTTTCCTAAAGGAATTATGAATGTAGTAGACAAAATCACCAATTTCTGTCCAATGATTGCCTATAATGGAGCATTAGTTTTAGATGAAATGGGGCGTCCACTTAATTCACACTTCTTCGAAGCTTCACTTGCTCTTAAGTTAATTGAAGAAATTGAAGCACTTGATACTAATGATCTTGCCTGGAATGTCTATAGTGGCTATAACTGGTTTTCTTCTCTTAATAAAAACCCATTAATTGCCAAAGAGGAAGAAACAATAGGAGTTAAATCTTTGCCAGTTTCTACAGAGCAAATAAAAGAATTAAAGGGAGTCCATAAGATGCTAATTATCGGCAAACCTACTCTTATAGATAAAATTATCCCTAGCCTTGAATCTAAGTTCCCTGGCCTAGTTTTTGTTAAATCAGCACCTCATCTTTTAGAAGTCGTTCTTAAGGGTGTTAATAAAGGAAATGCAGTTAAAATTATTCTTGATAGTTTTGCAATGGATAAAGGCAATGCTTGGGCCTTTGGCGATAATTATAATGATGAATCAATGTTTGATTCAGTTGGTCATCCCGTTTTAATGGGAAATGCTCCAA
Source organism: Lactobacillus johnsonii (assembly GCF_014058685.1). Taxonomy (NCBI): domain Bacteria; kingdom Bacillati; phylum Bacillota; class Bacilli; order Lactobacillales; family Lactobacillaceae; genus Lactobacillus; species Lactobacillus johnsonii. Next base: position 1,646,183 of record NZ_CP059055.1, read on the forward strand.
AAGACTTGAAAGAGAGCTTATCCATTCCAATAACTCTTGATAATGATCATGATGGAATTGCTGCAGTATTAAATAAAATTCCTAACTAAAAAAGATTGAAGTTTTAATCCTCATTCACAAAAGGATAAACTTCAATCTTTTTTGTCTCGGAGAACTAAATATTATTTAGCCTCTTCTTTATTCTTTTTTCTGCCTAAGCCTTCGTAAGTAATCTTCATGGCAGCAGACATATTAATTGGAAGTAAGAATACCAAAAGTAATAATCCAATATCCACACATAATGCAACTTCAATTAAAGTTGGTACACCAGATGGGATTAAGGCGGCGAAAGTACCACCAAGGATAATAGCTGCTGATATTACAACTGTTCCGATAATGTCGCAGGCTTCAAGCATTCGTTGACTTGTGCTCCAGCCAGGGTTTACTTCTCCCAACTCACGATAACGCATCATTAGGAAGATTGAGTAGTCAACACCCAAAGCAACAATCATGATGAAACTGAAGAATGGGGTGTTCCAAGCCAATAATGATCTACCTAAAACGGCCTTAACAATCCATTGATTAATTGATAAAGAAGTTAGGTATGCAATTACCAAAGTACCTAGGATAAACATTGGTTGCAATACTGATCTAGTAACAAAGATCAAGGCAATACCAATACCTACTAACATAATAATTGCAGTTCTTAAGAAGTCGCTACTTGCAGTTTCTTGAGTATCGTAAATCTTTTCAGATTGTCCACCCATTGCAACTGTTGAACCAGCAAGACTTGTACCCTTAACTGATTTCTTAACCATGTTACTAATTTCATGAGCCTTCTTTGCTCCTTCAGTTGAAGCAGGGTTCATCTTTAGAATGATAATGATCTTAGTAGATTTAAGATCTGAACTCATGTAGTTATCAAGAGCAGGTTTAAAGCTAGATGAGTGAATCATGTTTGCTGGGATGTAGAAAGTCTTCCCAGCTGCTGAATCAGCTAAGCCAGTTAAGTATTCTTGACCAGCACCTAAACCGTTATTTACTTTGTCAATTCCGGCAGTAATCTTAGGATTATTTGATGCAATTTGACCAGCACCATTTGCTAATTGTTTTGCACCGCCATTAAGTTGACCAATACCTGAACTTAATTGACCTGCACCACTGTTTAATTGACCAATACCATTTGCCAATTGGTTAGTGCCGTTTAAACCAGATTGTAAACCAGTGTTTAATTGACCAGCACCGTTTGCTAATTGACCGGCACCATTTGCAAGCTGACTAGAACCAGCTACACCTGCTTGTAAACCACTTGCAAGTTGACCTGCTCCACTGTTTAAGCGAGCTGCGCCATCATTTAAGCGACTAGCACCGGCAGCACCTTGAGCTACAGCACCTTGAACTTGGGTTAAGCCTGAGCTTAATTGGTTCAAAGCAGTAGTTGCGCCTGGTAAAGCAGTGTTTGATGCAGTAGCTAAAGTGTTTACTTGTTGTTTCAAGTTATCAACTTGACCCATTAAACCTTGAAGGGTTTGTAAAGTATTTCCTACATTATTTGCTGACTCTCCAAGTTTCTTATCTGCTTCACCAGCTGCTTGAATATTACCAGCTACACTTTGTAAGCTTGAAGTAAGATTCTGAGTTTTTTGAGTAGAAGCAGATTCTACTTTACCTAAAATTTGACTAAAGGCTGCACTCATAGCCTGCTTTTGTTGATCATTTAACTTAGCACTATCCATAGCTTGAGCATAAGCTTGTGTTAACTCAGCTTTTTCACTATCGCTAAGACCAGCACCTGAGCTTTGTAAACCTTTTAAAGTGTTACCTGCTTGAGTTAAATTATCGCCTATAGTTTTGGCTTGAGTACCAACATCAGTTAGATTAGCTTTTAGACCAGCAGTATCTACAGAACTTGATGATTGACCCAATGCTTGATTCAATTGTTGAATACCATTATTAATTTGAGGCAATCCCTTTTGAAGAGCATCTAATTGTGCCTTAGTAGCACTATTCATTTGTCCAGATAATTGTGCACTCATAGTATTCAAACCATTTACTAAGGCTTGAGTACCATTTTGCAAACTCTGAGTACCACTTTGTAAACTTGCAGCCCCATTAGCCAACTTAATAGTTCCGTTTTCAAGTTGTACAGCACCTTGTTGTAAGTTCAAAGTACCACTCTCTAAACGACCAGCACCAGTTGCTAAACGCATAGTTCCTGATCTAAGAGCTTCTGCACCATTTTGAAGACGTGTAGTTCCGCTAGCTAATTGATTTGCACCAGCTTGGAGACGACCAGTTCCGTTAGAAAGTTGGTTTGCACCATTTTGTAGTTGAACAGCACCGTTAGTAATTTGTTTACTACCGTTACTTAAAGTTCCTAGACCATTTCTAGCAGTATTCACACCTGAGTTAACAGTGCCTAATTGGTTGTCAACGTAAAGACGTTTAATTGATTTCCCATTTGGTTCAGTTACAGAAGATGCAAATTTAACATCTGGATCTGCTTGAATCTTTTTAACAATCTGATCGATTTCTTTTAAGCTCTTTTCGTTATCAAGCTTATCTTTGCTCTGAATATATAAAGTTGAATATTCAGGAGTACCAATTGAGAAATGATCTTGTAAAACTAATAATCCAGCTTTTGATGGTGTAGAATTAGAAATTTCATCGGCATCATCATAATTCAAATTATTTGAATAGAATAAGGCAAATGGCAATACTGCAACTGCCATTACAACTAAGTAAATAATTGGATGAGTCAAGCTCCCTTTTGAAAGAGCATGCCATAACTTAGAGTTGCTTTCACCTTCAAATTTCTTAACTGGCCAGAATAATTTCTTACCTAAGACAGCCATAAAGAATGGGTTTAAAGTCAAAAGTACTACTAATAATACAGCAACCCCAACAGCAACCCCAACAGCTGAACGGTAAATTGAGAAGTTAGCTAAACCTAATGCACTAAATCCAATTAAGATTGAAGATCCAGAATAAAGAATTGTCTTACCAGCTTTACGCAACGCATCATTTGTTGCCTCATAGTTCGACATCCCCTTACTCAAGTTCTCTTTAAATTTATCATACAGCAGGATATTGTAGTCAGTACCAATACCAAACAAAACAATAACCATGAAAACTTGAGTAAAGTTTGAAAATGGAAAGTTAAATTTCTCTACTAAATTAGTAACAATTGAGAATGAAGTAATAAATGAAACACCAACTGTTAATAATGAAATTATTGGCACAATTGGCGACTTAAATACAATTACTAAAACAATGAAAATAAAGAAGATAGTAATTAATTCAGTCTTTTTAATACCATCTTGAACCGAAGCAGAGAAATCATCTTCAAGAATTCTAACCCCAGTTACATATGTTCTAACTCCTGGAGTTTTAACAGCCTTTGTTAAAGTCTTATTAACGTTAGAAACAGTCGAATGATCATTAGCAATATTTAATTGCACAATTTCTGTTGTTTTATCTTTAGAAATTAATTGTGCTTTTGTTGCATAGTTGTCATTAGGAGTCATCATTGACTTAATACCAAGCTTTTTCTTATTGTCCTTTAAAAAGCGAATTGTATTGTCAATTTTCTCCTTATCACTCGAGGTTAGTTTCCCGTGTTTTTTATTAAAAACTACCCCTACAACATAGGTATTATCTTGTCCATGCCCCCACTTACTTTCAATGTTCGTTGCAATAGAACTTTGAACATCTTTAGGAAGTGAAATTTCTGAATGCTGACGTGTCAATGCATCCACATTTGGCAACGAGAAGACAGCAATTAGCAAAATTGCTATCCATGCTATCAAAGCACCAAGATGATTTTTCAGCAATTTCATGTGCTACTTTCCTTTCCCCCTTATTTTGTACCTTCAACTTGAAGTTTTGGTGCTACAAGTCTTAAAAGCATCTCATGGTAATTATCGTCAGCTTCTTTTTTTGTTTCATCGATCACATATCGATCTAAGAAAACATAACCCAAAACAGCTCCAAGTAAACTATGCAAAGAAACAACATTTTTCTTGCCTACATCCAGCTTTTCTCCTAGATCTACTATCTTTAAAACCTCTTCACGAATTTGCTCATTTTGAACATATTCATTTAGTCCATAGTAAATACTAGAAATAGCCTTATCATGTAGTAAAAAGTCTCGTATTTCATCTGCAAATCTAAACAAAGCATCTAGACCTGAATGGCCTATTATCTTCTTTGTTAGGTGCTGACGCAAAACTTGCAGTCTATTAACACAAACTAAAACTAATAAATCATTACGATTAGCAACATAGTGATACAAAGATTGAGACCTAATCCCCAATGCTTTAGCTAAAGTTGGCATTGTTAATTCGCTTAATCCCTTTTCACTAATAATTGTTATAGCTTGATCAATCACTTTTGAGCGGTCCAAAGCTCTTTTTTTAGCCAAGATAATCACCTTCTTTTTTGTGTACTCATATACTTTAACACGTCAATGTGTAGAAAACAATCTACAATGTGTAGAAATTTATCTACTTTTTGAAAAAAATAAAAAGGAGTTAAAAACTCCTTTAAATCTATTTTTGTTTAGTCATCCAATTATTAATCGAATCACCAATTTTAGCTAGATCAGCATCTTCTTCACTAACCATTGCCATCGTATAAGGCTTACCATCTTCTTGAATTATGGCTGCTCCTTGTTTTTTATCAGCTATTTTATAAACCACACCATTAATGTTTTTGGCTAAGCCTTTTTCAGGAAAATTAGCTAACTGTCCTAAAATTTGATTATCCACACTAGTTCCTAAAATTTTTCCCTGGTAAAGCTTTTGCATAGTATTAACTAAGTCACCACTACTGGTTTTTCCGGCAAAATCTTTACCAAAATTATCAGTAATTTCAGTATTGCCTGCACCAAACTCTTTTGCAGTTTGATTTACTTTTTCTTTTCCAATTTTATTCAAAATAATATTAGCTGCATTATTATTTTGCTGACGCATCATTAAATCAAGTAAATATGTATAGGAATAAGCCATATCAGTCTTTAATACCTTATCTCCACCATTTAAGTCACTTGATTTAACTTTATAAGGAGTCGCCGAGTTTAAGCTTTTATCTTGAACTGCCTTGTAATAAGCGAGCAGCACAAATAATTTTAGAACATTCCCAGCATTTAAATTGTCCTGACTAGTATTTGTTAAATCGGCAAATATTTTAGGATTATTCAAGTCCTTTACACTTACTTGATAGTTTCCTTGAACGTTTGAACTAGCTTTAACAATGGCTTTAGCTAAATCTTTATTACTATTTTTTGAAATAGCGGCCTCTCCAATCTCACTTTCTCCATTAGTAATACGAGTTTGTTTAGTGCCCTCTTTCATTTTACTTTTTTGAGCTACTTTGGCTGTTGAATTTCCATAAATTTCTAAAGTTTGTGTCTTCATATGATTAATACTAGTCATATAAAAAGCTAATGCACAAAAAGAGGATAAAATCGCCCCTAAAAATATTTTATTTTTCATTAAAAATCTCCTTAATCACATATTTTTTATTTTATCATGCTAATACCTAAAAAAGTTTTAAAGACTAAGGATTATTCTATTTTTTAAGATTATCTTTTCTTTATATAGGATTTGCTGAATGCGTTCACAAATTGTTCTTTTTTTAGTACAATAATTTCAGTATTAATATTTACAGTGAGGGATTATTATTTATGTTGAAATATATGATCGGTATTGACGCAGGTGGTACACACTCTACGGCAATCGCTTATGATGAAAACGGTAAAGAATTAGGTCGTGCTGAATCCGGCCCAGGTCAAATCAACAATGACTACGAACTCGGTATCAAGAATATTGCTCAAGCAGTTAATGAATTGCGTGACAAAATTGATGGCGATTGTATTAAAGTTTTAGCCGGAATTGCCGGTTTATCCGTTGTTGGTAATGCACCAGAAGTTGCAGCAACTATTTCTTCAATGGTTGGTAATATTCCAACTCGTGCTATTACTGACTCACTTCTTGCTCTTTACAATGGTCTTGAAGGAGCAGACGGTGCTTTAGTTATTGCTGGTACTGGATCTGTTGTTAATGGTCGTCAAAACGGCTCTTTAATTGCTGTTGGTGGTTACGGTTCTTTACTTGGAGATGAAGGTAGTGGTTACGCTATTACCAAGGCTGCTCTTCAAGCTGCTCTTCTTAGCTGGGACAAGCGTGAAAAGAATTCTTTAATTGATTTATTCGTTAAAGAATTCAATGTTGATAACATGGGTGAAGTTCCTGCTAAATTCTACAACTTAACTAGTCCAGAAGTTGCTTCAAAGGCTGTTAAAGTTGCTAAGTTAGCAGATAACGGTGATGAAGATGCTCGTAAAATCATTGCAGATCAAGCACATCTTTTGGCACGCGATATTATTATGTGCTTAGACCGTTACGAAGATCCTAAGCCAATGCGCGTTGCTTTAACTGGTTCAGTTCTTTCAAACAACGCTATGATGCGTTCATACATGGAAGCAGAAGTTAAAGAAAAATACCCAGACGCAGTATTTAGCGTTTCAAACGGTGAAAACGCACGTGGTGTAATTTTTGATAAGAGTAAAGATTACCGCTACTTCACTAACCATAACGATGATGAATAAATAAGTTAAACACTATAAAAGCACCTCGATCTCCGAGGTGCTTTTTTATCTATAGATCTTTATACATTAATACGTGTTCTATACCGCCCTCATCAAATATATCACCTTTAACTTGATAACCAAGATGATCATAGAAAGGCTTGGCCGTCATTTGCGCATGGCAGTATAACCTATTAACATCTTTTTCTTTTAGGTACTCATGAACTTCTTTTATCATTTTACTTCCAAGATGCATTCCCCGTGCATCTTTTGAGACCACAACTCGACCTAAATACCAATCTCCATTTCCATCTTTAAAAATTCGACAAGTAGCTAAAGCATCATCTTTTCCGTCATTTAAACTAAAAACATGAATTGCATGAAAATCTTCATCATCTATTTCAGGTAAGGTAATTTTTTGTTCACTAACAAAAACTTCATTTCTTAGCCGTTCGACGCAAAAAGCCTCATATCCAGTCATTTCATCAATTGTCTTAAAACAAAATTTCATTACTTCAACCCCTTAACTAAAATCAAATCCGTCTGTGGATCTTCTCCAACTACAAAAGTGTGTTGACTAACTCTCTTAAAACCATCTTTTTCATAGAAAGTCTGAGCCTGATAATTTTTCTCCCAAACTCCAAGCCACATATTGTCCTTATCTTTTTCTTTAGCTATTTTCTCAGCTAATTTGATTAGCACTAATCCTAAACCTTGATGTTGAAAATCTTGCTTCAAATATATTCTTTCGACTTCTAAAGCATTAGGAACCACCTGCTCTGTTTGCGCATCTCCCTCATTCACCTTTAAATAGCCAGCCACTTTATTATCTACAGTTAAAAAGTAAAAACTACTATTCGCATTTTCAACTTCATCTTTTAATTTTTCTTCTGCATATGCTGTATCCAAAAATTCTCTCATATCTTCGGCACTATTTTGTGATCCAAACGTTTCTAAAAATGTTTGTCTTGAAATTTGTTGTAATTCTCTAATATTATCTGCTAGTACTTCTTTAATCTCATATTTTACTGTCATATTAATACTTCCTCTTTCCACCATTCTTTACAAAATTCCAACTTTCACGTGCATTTTTCTCGAGAACACTTAGATATTTTTGTAATCGAGCCTGTTCAGCTTTAGTTAAGCCTTTTGTTACTAACGTATTTGAATAGACGTTTTCTCTTTCTATTTCTTTAGCTAATTTTTTACCTGTGTCGGTTACAAATAAATGTTTGATTTTCTTATTAGTTTCATCATCTTCTTTAAAAATAAGTCCCTCTCGTTCAAGTTTTCTAATTCCACGGGCAGTCGTTGTACGATCAATATTTAATAATGTAGCTAGGTGATCAGAAATAATCCCGGGGTGTTCAAAAACTCGAGTTAAATATAAGTATTGACCACGATTTAATTCCAAATCTTTAAACTCAATGTTAGCAATCGAATCTAAGGCTCGTGAAATTGAACCAATTTCTCTTAAAATATCTTCTTCTGCCATCTTTATGTCTATCCCTCCTATTCGTTTGTTCTAGTATATGTTATTATTGTTGCAAATGCGACAATAATAGAAATGATTATTACTCTATTTGATTTCTATGTTAACAATAAGTAAAATCTATCTGAATAGTTAAATAAGGGAGATTATAAAATGATTTTAAGAAATATCGGAATTCTTCTAACAATTATTGTTGGAATTGAGCATATTGGAATTATGTGGTTAGAAATTTTTGGGAAACCAGACTTACAAGCCAAGTCGTTTGACATGGATGTAGATTTTGTTAAACAGCCTGCCGCAAAAACAGCTTTAGCTAATCAAGGTATCTATAATGGAATGCTAGGTCTTTTAATCTTAATTGTATTTTTCTTCTTCAGAATGCCAACTTTAATCACTGTATGGCAACTTTTGCTTGCCTTTGTTGTAGTTGTCGCTATTTTTGGGGGCTTTACAGCAAGTAAAAAGATTTTTGTTGTTCAAATGCTACCTGCATTAATTGCCTTCATTCTACTTTTCTTCTAAAACATCTATAAAAAAATGAGGATTGTCATAATGACAGTCCTCATTTTTTACTTAATATTCTGTTTTTATTGATTCCAAGCACTTTCGAACTTAGTCTTACCGGCATCAATTTGTGAATTCCAGTTTTGACCCTTCTTTGCTTGTGCAAAGATGTTTTGCATAATTGAATTCAATTGAGTGTATGCAGCGTTGCTGTTCTTAACTACAGGAACACTGTATAAGTTCTTCATTGCCTTGTCTAATTGAGCAGGAACTTTAGACTTAGTTGAGTTCTTGTAAGCACTAGAGTTAATCACATTGTTAGTTACAGGGATGTATCCAGTTTGATCAGCCCAAGTCAATTGTTGGTTCTTACCTAACAAGTACTTAATGTACATGAAGGCAGCTGCCTTTTGTTCTGCAGTACCCTTGTTGAACATGTAGATATCAGTACCTTGTTGCATGTTGTACTTAGAAGGACGAGGTGCAACACCGTATTGGAACTTATTACCAACACCCATCTTAACAAATCCTTCACCAGCACTAGTACCTACAAACATTGCAACCTTTTGGTTAGAGAAGTCACCAGAAAGGTAACCAGCTGAACCAGCAGTCTTGAAGTAACCAGCTTTAATACCATCAGCATAGTAGTTGATTACTTTCTTAGACTTAGAACCAGTAAAGTTGATGTTCTTAGAGAAGTTTACGCCTTCATCCTTCATACCTAAAACGTAGTAGTTTGAAAGTGAGTCGAATCCAGCACCAACAACCTTGTGGTTACTCTTTTCGTAAATCTTCTTAGATGCTGCCTTTAATTCAGCCATTGTCTTTGGTACTTTAACACCATATTTATCTAATAAATCTTTGTTATAAGTTAACATTTCAACAGATTTATTAAATGGAATACCATATTGAGTACCCTTAATTTGTGCACCCTTTAATAATTCTTCACGGATGTCACTCTTCTTAGCTGAGCCCCAACCAATCTTACTATTGTTAATGTAAGGGGTCATATCAACCAAGCGTTTGCTATTAGCGGCATTTAAAAGCCAGCCAGGATAAGCTTGAGTAATTGTAGGCAAGTTATTTGGTGATTGCAAAGTTGAGTTAATCTTTGCTTGTAAATCAGTATACTTACCTTGGTTTTCAAGCTTAACAGTAATGTTAGGATTCTTCTTTTCAAAATCCTTAGTCAAGCTTTGTAAAGTCTTTTCTTGAGTTCCAGTCATACCATGCCAGAAAACTACAGTAGTTTTCTTGGTAATCTTAGTTGGAATATCAGCTGACTTACTACTTGAGCTATCATTACTCTTAGAATTTGAGCAAGCAGTAGTGCCTACAAGGGCTAAAGCAGCAACTGCAACTGCTGCAAATTTTTTAGTGAACTTCATATGTTCCTCCCAATAAAAACAAACAACAAAATAAAATTTTAATTTTAACTAAGCGTAAATACCTCTCCGCGCTTAGGTAAAATCCTTTCTCCAAATGGGTTTTCTTCTAATTCTGGATGCAATGTGTGCACAGGAGCCAAAATTTTTGGCTCAAAACCCGCAATAATTTCTTTTAATTCAGCTACATCCGCATGTCCTGAACAACGTAGAGTTATCAATTCAATTCCACGTTTTTCAATATTTTCAATAAACGGAGCATAAGCTGGATCAAAATCCCCAAGAGGCTCAGCATTACTATGAATGTATAAGCCTCCCTTTTGTAGTTGATCATAATGACCCACTACTTGCCAGAAATATTGATGATCGTCCTTTAGAAGATCTTGATAACTAACTTCAAGATTTGGATCGAGCGCATCAATCTTTTCATCTTCTGGCAAGTAGTAGTAAGGAACATCCTGCTGTAATGCCAATTTTAATAATTCAGCACGTTTAGCATGAAGGACTACTTTTCGAGGAGAATCTGAAATAATTCTCAAAATTCGCTCTACATTTGTAGGATAAGTATTAAAAGTCAACTGGCGCTTTGGATTATCTTTTTGGTATTTAACTACTCTTTCAGTAAGTTCAACCTCATTCTTAACGCCTTTGAACTCTTCACTATCCTCTTCACTACGTTCTGGCCATGAAACACCAGTACCTTCGATAATTAGCATATCACATTCCTTACCGGCCGCCATAAATTGACGCACCCAATCGGGATGATAACCATGCAAGCGAATATCCCCAGTATGAACGATTGTCTTATCAGGCGTTTTGATGATTAACCCAGTTGCTCCGTAAGCATCATGATCACTAGGAACAACTGTTAAAGTTATATCTCCAACTTTAATGGGCTGGTTTAATTTAGCAGCAATTATAGGACGAGTATAATTCTTCGGTTTATCAGCTGCTGGTAATAAAAATTCCCCATCCCGATTCAAGACTGGTAGCAAAGCCGCAGTTAATGGACCAGCATATAGTGGAATATCGGGCGCTAAAAGATTCATAGCTTTACTATGATCCAAATGAAGATGAGAAATATAAGCTGCGCTATGTTGCCAACGTTCATGATCTATTTCTTTTCCCGTAATCTTTGGATCATAGAAATTTGGTACATCACCAATCAATTGATATTTAAGAAGGGTTGAAAAATCTTCATCTTCCATTTTTAATCCAAGTTCTGGACGGTACACTTCTCCTAAATCAAATAATACATGTGACTTATCATAAGCTACTTCAATCATTGGGCCGCCAATAGTCGTTAACCCATTATAAAAAGTAACTGTAGTTTTAGGCTTTGAGGTCATTACGTACTACTCCTCGAATAATTTGCTTTCTAAAAATGAAGTAAACAATTAAAACAGGTACTACTGTTAAAGTTGCTGCTGCTAGTTGAAGTTGCGTTTGAGCACCCGCATCAGAGGCAAAGGCAGCTAAACCATTGTTCAATAAGCGCATCTTATCTTCATTTGTTACCAATAATGGCCATAAGAAGGAGTTCCATCCTGAAATAAAACTAAGCAACGCAACAGTAATTAATCCACCTTTAGACATTGGAACTAGAATTTTCCAAATATACTCCCAGTCAGAAGCTCCATCAATCATGGCTGCTTTATAAATTGTTGGTGAAATTGCTGTGAAGTAGCTTTGTAAATAGTACATATAAAAGATAGATGTTAAGAACGGTAAAACCAATCCTAAATATGTATTCAATAAGCCTAAATGAGCAATTGTATTGTAGTTGGTAAAAATTATTGCTTCTCCCGGAACCATTAAGAGTGAGAGAAAAATTAGCTGAATAAATCCTTTTCCCTTAAACTTCAAGTTGGTCATTGCAAATGCACCGAGAATTGAAGTAAACAATGTAACAATTGTTGTAGTTGCCGCTGTAATAAATGTGTTTAAGAAGTATCTTGCAAATGGTGCTTGCTCAAATACCTTTTGATAGTTACTCCACCTCAAAGTCTTTGGAATTAAAGTTGGTGGAAGAGTGGTGGTTTCTTGATAGGACATCAATCCACCTAAGATCATATAAATAAATGGGAAAACAGTTATAATGCCAAAAATTCCAATGAATAGATAGACAAAAATCATTCCCCAACGTAGTTTTTTCTTCTTCATTCTAACTGTTCACCTTTTTCATCAATTTTCTTTGTAAGAAAGTTACGAACAATATAAATAGGAACAAGACTACTGTTGCAGCCATTGCTACACCAGGCGTACCAACAATTTGGAATTTATTATAGATGTAGTAAACTGCCGTCATTGCCGAATTACCTACACCAGCTTGTCCATTAAATAATGCATAAACTTGGGTATAGATCTTAAATGCCCCAATTAAGTTTACAGTTAAAAGAAATGCTAAAGTTGGAACTAACTGTGGCACTGTTATGCGCCAGAACTTTTCCCTACTTGTTGCACCATACATATCAGCTAAAACATAGTAATTTGGTTCAATATTTCTTAACGCACCCATCAAGATAACGATGTTAAATGCCAAAGATGACCAAACACCAAAGATAATCAATGAAACAAGACTTAGACTCGGATTATCTAACCAATCAGGTTGTGGTAAATGAACAAGTTTTAATAAGAAGTTCAATAAACCGTATTCACCATTAAAGATATAACGAAATACAATTCCGATTGCGATCGTACTTGTAACATATGGCATAAAAAACATAGTTTCAAAGAAGGCGGTATGTTTAATCTTTGAAAAGATAAACCATGCTAACGCAACAGAAATTATTAAGGCAATTGGTACAGCTAAAAATGAATAAATGGCTGTATTCATAATTGCACGCCAAAATTCTGGATCGCTAAAAATATATTGATAGTTAGAAAGGCCATTAAATTGTAGGTCAATTAATGGTCCACCCTGAAAACTCATCGTAAAAGCACGTAGAATTGGCCAAATACTAAATACAGTAACGCAAATAATGGCCGGTGCTAAAAATAACCAAGCTTTTTTCTGATTATCTTTCATTAATAGATTCGCTCCCCATCTGGCTTAAATAAGTAAACGCGGTCTAAGTTCATCTTAAATTTCACGCTATCTCCAGGTTTTATTTCTTGCTCTAAATCAATCAATGCACGCTGATTTGTTCCAGCATGAGTAAATTTCAATACTCGTTCGCGTCCAATCAATTCGACATCATCAATCACTTCGGAAAGTTCGCCTTCATCACTTAACTTTAGGTTTTCAGGACGAATACTCAATGTATAGTCTCCGGCTACTAAGTCGCCTCTAAATTTTGCACTATCTAATTTTCCAACTGGAATTTCAAAGTCTGTCCCAATAATCTTATTGTCTGCTACCTTTACATCAAAATTATCAATTACTGGATTACCAATAAAGTTAGCAACAAATTGATTATTAGGTTCAAGATAAAGGTCTTGACCCTTATCGTCTTGTTGAATTACTCCATTATGGAAAAGAATAATCTTATCACCAATTGAGAGTGCTTCTTCTTGATCGTGGGTAACGAATAAAGTAGTAATTCCTACTTCCTTAACCAAATTACGAATTTCTTCACGAATCTTTAAACGTAAGCGGGCATCTAAGTTACTTAATGGTTCATCCATTAACAAAATTTGTGGTTCTTGCACTAGTGCACGTGCAATCGAAACACGCTGCTGTTGCCCACCAGAAAGATTGCCCGGCTTTTGATCAGCTAATTCTTCAATATGAGTTAATTTCATAAATTTTTGGGCAATTTTTTCAGCTTCATCTTTTGGCTTCTTGTTCTTTCCCACTGTCATTGGAAACATTACATTCTGTAAAACAGTCATATGTGGGTATAAGGCATAGTTCTGGAATACATAGCCAATATTACGATCTTTTGGCGCAACATTAAGAAGAGACTTACCATTTACAATAATGTCTCCGCCAGTCGGATTCAATAATCCGGCAATCATATTTAAAGTTGTAGTTTTTCCACAACCACTAGGACCCAACAAGCACACTAAGTCGCCCTTTTTTACAGAAAAGCTGACAGACTTAATCGCTTGGTAACCATTCTCATAAGTTTTTTCTAGGTTATTTACCTGAATGAATTTATCTTCGTTCATATATCTCTCACTACTACATTTAGATTTAAATCATATTACATCACAAATTTTATGATAAAAGCAACAAAATCACAAATATTTTTTCAATAAATAATTCGTACTTTGTGAAATTTTGCTGCTTTTTTGTGGATAAGATGTGGATAATGATATCATTTAAGGAACAATATTTCCATAAAAATAAATCGTATTTTACCTCTTGCATTTTTTAGATGTCCCCTTGGAATCTGTTTTACCAACATACAAGATAGAGAAAGGCGAACAATAAAAAAACACTACATCTTGTGCAGTGTTTTTCAAAAAATTACAAATTGTCGCCACGTTCAAATTGAAATTTAGAAGAATTTAGTGCTTGTCTCGTCAAATCACTTATTAATTTCTTAGTTTCATTAGTAATATATGCAGCCGTTTCAGCATTAGCAGCAGTTAAGTATTTAGTTTGTTCTTTTCCAGACAATCCTCCTGCTTTCTCATCGGTTGCTGAGATACGGCTAACCGCATAACTTTGACATTCATCTCTAAAGTTCTCAACCTGGTAAATAAACTGATGATATCTTGGCTCTACCAAAACTTGTAAACTCTTATACAACCAATATGCACTAGATTCTGGAGTAACCATATGACTAGCCGTTTGATAATTTAATGGTGTGTCATCAATATTGGTATAGAAAGGTACATAAGGACTATAAGCATAAAAACCAAAGTTTATCCATTGAATACCTGCTATTTTTTTAGGAACATCATTTCTAATTTGAAGAATACAACTAGATTGATTTCTATCCAAAGCAATTGATCTAAACATTTTTTGCTTCTTATCATCCCCTGAAGCAAACGATCCCATTGGGTCATATTCAGTACCGTTATAGTGACTAGACAAGAAAAATTCTACATCCTCAACGCCAATTTTCTTTTCTGGCTTTCTAATAAATGGCATTTCTTGACTTAATGGGTCTTGCTCAACACTTGGATTAAAAAGCTTTTGTCCATACCAAGTTCTTGGGGTGTTATAGTAACTATCTGCTTCTGCTTTAGTACCAAAAATATCTCTAAAACTCCACTTACCATCAGTACTTGGATTTAAGTGATTTTTTTCTACAAAATCACGAATAGTTGGTGCATACATAAAATTATCATGATCATCAAAATCAATATCTTGAATCACCATTATATTAGGACAAATTGCATAGGAATCTTCGGGAATTCTTTGTGCTACCCATTGATGACCAGCGCCAGTTTCAAAATACCAAACTTCATCGTGGTCAGAAAAAGCGATACCATTACTTTCACCAGTACCATATTTTTCAATTAATTTACCTAAACGCTCTACCCCTTCACGAGCAGTCTTAACAAATGGTAAGACAAGGTAAACCATCGAATCTTCATCTATTCCATCCTCTACTAATGGATCATGACCTAAACAGCGAGCATTTGTGGCCTCTGTTTCAGTAGCCGACATAGCAACGTTATATTCATTAATTCCTTGTTCATCCCAGCGACCTTCTGATTCATCAGCTGTTGGAGTGGCAGTCCACTTACAACCATGTCCCTTTAAATGAAGCTTTAAACCATTATATTTTGAAACATATTCTTCATCATAATCTTTTGCTTCATGGACAACAAAAGTCTTTTCATTAATGCCGCCATAACCGTCTTCATCACGAGCAATAATGGTTGAACCATCAATTGTAGCCTTTTTTCCGACAATCATTGCCGTACAGTTATCCTTGCTTTTGTTCATTGTTTTCTCCTAAATTAAATATAAAAATTAACTATTGATTAACTACCATATTACGATCTATTTTAGCCCTACCATTATTATAATCAAATACATAATCAGGCTGCACGTTATAGATATAAACGTTGAAATCCAAATTATTATTTAAACTTATAGCCTGCAAATTAATACCACGTGCCATTAATTCATTTCCCCTAAAAATTGCCGTTGCCTGAAAAATAACCTTATTTCCCTGTTTTAAGGCATTACGTACTTTTCCTTCAAAAATAGTCTGAATTTTCTGGTTAGAAAAAGCTGTTTGCGTAAATAGGTTTTTAGGATTATTTTGATCACCTGATTGATTATTAGGGTTATAAATTCCACCTTGATCGATTCCTGCAGAAACTGAATAAGCAATTAAGTGTCCACGATTATAAATTTGAGTCCCATTTTCACGATTAGAATGCCATGCAGTTGGATTAATAAACTGTCTTACACGTAAAGAATCATTCGCCACATTTCTTGGCTCTAAGAAGGCAGTATTTGAATGAGAAGTTCGGTTCAAATTATCTAAATTAGAATAGATTACTTTATTAACCTTCCAGGCATTCTTGATCAAAGTTGACTTATTATTATTTACATAGACATAGGCCTTGTCCCCGCTCTTAAAGTCTAAATTAGCTAATTTTTGATAGTCAGTACTGGACAATCCGCCATAGTTGGTATCCGCTGTTGTAGCATTCTTTACTACTTGCTGGGAATTATCTTGGTTTTGATTCGCTACTTGATTAGAAGAATTAAGCTTAAACCAACCACCCCAAATAATAATTACTAGCGCTATAATCCAGTTTGCTACTGTATTTGTCTGTTTTTTTCGATATCTTCTTCTCTTTGCCATTTATTCTTTCCCCTAACATTATTTCTTTCAGTATAGATATTTGAACGTACGTTTGCAATGTAATTAATAATTTTTTGTTTATTTAGACTGTTACAATAAACGTAATAAGTATATTGAAAACAGAAAGAAGATTAAGAATGGAATACTTTAATTTAAATGATGGAAATCGAATTCCTAAAATTGGTTTCGGAACCTATAAATTAAATGGTTCTCGTGGAGTTTTTGCTATTCAAGCTGCATTAAAGAATGGTTATCGTCTACTTGATTCTGCTGTTAATTATGAAAATGAAGGAGCAGTAGGTCGTGCTATTAAAAATAGCAGTCTAAATCGTGATGATATTTTTATAACATCTAAATTACCAGGTCGTCATCATAAATATCAGGAAGCCATAGAACAAATTCAAGAATCGCTTTATGCTGCTAATCTTGATTACTATGATCTCTATCTGATCCATTGGCCAAATCCAAAGGAGAATCATTATCTTGAAGCCTGGCAAGCCATGCTAGATGCCCAAAGATTTGGCTTAATTCGCTCAGTAGGTGTTTCTAACTTTGAGCCAACACATATTGAACATTTATACCGTGAAACAGGCGTTATGCCCGCTATTAACCAAGTTGAGCTTCATCCCTACTGGTCCAGCAAGACAATTCGTGAGTATGATGATAACCATAACATCATTACCGAAGCATGGAGTCCGTTGCAGCGTGCAGGTGAAGCTTTTCAAGAAAAAGAAATTATTGACTTAGCTCAAAAATACCATAAGTTACCCGCTCAAATAATTTTACGATGGGAAACTCAACTTAATGTTGTTCCTATTCCCAAAGCTAGTTCCTATGAACATCAAATTAGCAATTTGGATATTTTTGATTTCAAATTAACGCCTGAAGAAGTCCAAAAACTTATCAATTTAGACAAAATTTCTGCAAGAAGATTTGATCCTAATGAACATGAGGAATTTTAGAAAGTAGGTAGGCTGGATGAAAAATATATTAAATAAGCGAGTCTCAAAAATTGCCTTGTTTTATGACCTCGTTTTTGTCTACATGATATCTAAAACAACCGAGATTCTCCATCATCTAGAGCATGGATTAGTTTCACCTGCCTCCTTTGCTCTTTTTGCATTGATTGTAATTATTTTTATTAATTCATGGATGATTCAGACTGTCTTTACTAATAGATATGGTATCGGTAGTTGGGCTGACATTGCTTTTTACTTTATTGATATGATGATCTTACTTTACATGTCTAATTCTTTTGATACTAATAATCTAACAGAGATGAAAGTTCTATTTATTTCGGCTGGATTACTTTCGCTTACTCTAGCAAGCCACTATTTAATCAATTACTTTCAAGTTAAAAATTCTGTCGATCGAAATATTTCCCGGGCATTTTTTATGATTTTAATTTTTAGGGCAAGTACATTAGTTATCGGGGGAATTTTAGATAACATTTTTGGCTTTATTTTAGCTGTTATCGGCATCATATTAAGCTGGTTAATGCCACTTCTCACTACAAAATATACTCTTAAACATCCAATTATTTTTCCTCATTTACTTGAACGACTGAATCTCCTAGTAATTATTATCTTTGGTGAAACAATTATTGGTATTGCGGATTACTTTCAACCTAAAACTTTTTCCTTCTATTCTATTCTTATCTTTTTAACCGTTGCCTTGCTATTTTTCACTTATGCACTACAATTTGATAAATTAATTAATGAAGACCAAGAAGATGTAACAGGTAATATACTAATCTATCTTCACTATTTAATAATCTTTGGCATTAGTTTAATTACTGTAAGTATAAAATTTATCCATGAATCGGATGCTAACTCATGGTTTGCTGTTTTATGTTTATATTGTGGAATTGGTTTATTCTATTTAGGACTATTATTTTCAACTCATTACAATAAACTGCAATTTAAGTTAAAAAAATCAACTATTTTTCTTTTTATTAGTACAACTTTAATTGGAACTATTTCTTGTCTCATCTGGTCAAGCTTTGAAGTTATTACCATCCTCACTTTTATTATTGTTTCAATTAATATTGGTTGGCTCGTACATGTAAATCTTCCCCATATCAAAAAAGGAATCCTGCTTTAGGATTCCCTTTTTAATGTAAAAAATATTTTAACTACGTGCCCAATTATCAAGAACATTCAAGAAAAATTGCTCCGACCAAATTCTAATATTTTGACCTTGTTTCTTTAATGCTCTTGCCTTATTTAATTCAACGATATCAGTTCTGAAGAAATCATGATCTCCAACTAAAAGGTAGTCTGTATCTTGACCAACTTCATCCCAAATAAGGCCACCCAAATTCTTTACAGCATTAGCTAGTTCATATTCATCTACATCTAAGTCACCAGCAATTACAACATTCTTATGAGCAAAAGGACTACGGAAAGCTTGGCTTTGTTTAACAATCTCAGGCCATTCACTAGTTAAGTCTAGTGTTTTAACCATTTCTTGCGCTCTAAGCATATGTTCCTGTCTAAATAATCGATGAAATTCGTCAAAAACCTTTTTTGTATCTAGACAGTCATCTAAACCGCGATGCTCTTGCGTTTCTGCGATATCTAATCGGTGCATGCAATCTAAAAGACGATTGTGTTGTTCTTGTGGGTAAAAACTACGAGCCAAACGATAAACATCAACATAATCATTATTTAAGACAGTTAAGTGATACTTTTCAGCTAGGTCATAGACAAAATTCAAATCAAAATTCACATTATATCCAACAATCGGATCACTACCGATAAATTCACGATATTTCTTTATTGCTTCTTGAACCGGTAGACCCTTTTCTTCAATCGTCGCTTCATCAATTCCATTTAATTTGGTAATAAAAGCAGGCACCTTATTGCTATCAGGAAACTTCACCAATTCTGAAAAAGTTGCAACTACTTCTCCATGGCGAACCTTTAAACCACCCATCTCTGTAATCCGATCACGGTATGGACTAAGCCCCGTAGTTTCCACATCAATTAAGGTATAGTTATCAGGAAAACCAGGTTTTTCAATGCCTTTTTGACGTATTTTTTCTTGAGCTGCTGGAATTCGTAAAACACCTTGAATAACTGAAATACTCATTTTTTACCTTTCATTATTTTGAAATCTTTTCAATTGCTTCAGGAAGAGCCATTTCTAGGCCGACACTTCTTTTTTGGATATCATCCGGCAATTCATCTTGACTTAAGTCTGCTGCTACATAATGCCAATCTTTGAACTGCTCAACCAGTTTTACCATTGGATCAAGAAGCTGAGGACTAGTTGGATCAACTCCTAGTTCAAGCACTACGACCTTCTTAGTCTGATTTCTTGTTAAAAACCAACGAAATCTCGTATTTACATCTTCATCTGGAAAGAAGTGAGCATTTAGCGGCATATGAAGTTCCATTGGTGAATTACAATCCTCGCATCTTGGAACCTCACCCTGGCCATTAACGTATCTCTTCACTGTTGACAAATCAGAACGTGTACCGTGATTTAAACCACTAGAACACTGCATCATTGTCCAGTCACCAAAAACATTAAAGATTTTTTCTTGATCAAAGCCAGCTTTTTCAAAAAAATGGCCAAAAGTACTAGTAGCAATAAAATAATTCTTTCCATTTAACAATTCTTTTAATTGCTTCATTGCTTTACTTGGCTTATATTCAACTGAATACTCATTAATTAGTTGACTCCAGAATTGCCATTTTTCATCCCAAGAATCAAAATCTTTATCTAGTGCATCCGCAATTGTTTTTACATGATATTTTTCACTTATATTTTTATATTCAATCGGAAAGGCCAAATTGTCAAACATATCAAGGCCTTCCATTTGTGCAAACCCATTACCTGCAGTCACAATAACCGCATCGGCATCTGCTAACCATTTTTTTATTTCTTTAAAATCTTTCATGATCATTTCTTCCTTTTTATTTTTCAGAATATCCTACCAGACGTAATTGTCCATCAATATATTCTCCTAAAAAGACATCATCAGGACTATTATAACCAGCTTTAGTTACTTCCTGTTCAAGCCAAGCATTAGATTTATGGATTAAATCCAAAACGTCTTCATTTACCTGTCCATCACTAATAATCGGAAAGCGAATATTATCTTCATCATTTTCAATTATCGTTAATTGGCCATTTTGTTCAAAAATACAATTTTTCACTTTTTCAACTGAATAAATTCCGCGACTTCTAAGTCTAAACATTAATTCATTGGCAGAAATACCAGCTTTCATACAATTTCCGACCAACACATGACCATTTTTTATTACTTGAACCGGTTTTCCATCAATCAAATTACGAATCCAATTGCTACGCTCACGACCAAACTTCAAAATAAAAACTACTAAAGTCCAAACGATTAATACCAATAAAAATTGAAGAACGGTAATACTTTGATTATATATTAAACCACCTATAATTCCGCCCAGTACATAATTTTGTAATTGATCCAAAGCTGTTGTTGGAGCTAAATTACTTTTTCCAAAAACATTAATTTGAATAATCAAGGTTAATATCCCTAGAGAAAACTTAATAAATAATTGTGTATAATCCATCTTTTACCTACTTTTGCACATATACATGATGATCAATCACGTGCGATCGATTTAATGTATAGCTATTATTGTTTTCGTTTAAATTCAATTGATAGTCTTCATTTTTCGAATCAATTCGCACAATCATCCCATCCTGCAAACTCAGTGAACTGACCATCACATCGCTTTCTTTAACATTTTCATCATCAGCAACTGATTTAATAAAGGGAACAATTTGGGCAGCTTTAGACTTCTGTTCATTATTTTGCACATATTTTTCATATTGTGTGCCAGTAAATAATAATAAAAACAAGAGGGCAATGATTCCTAAATCCCTATATCTGGTATTAAAACGATCACGCAAATATAGAATTGCAAAAATAATCATCGCACTGGCAGCAACAATCATTAGAATATATAAAGCTGTTCGATCTGTATTTTGATGGTTCTGAATATAATTTATCGTATAGAAATTCATTTAAATCTAATACTTTCTCTTTAATGGACTTTCATCACGTTTATCATTTAATAAAACATGCTGCTTCGTAATTTCAATTAATGTTTTAGCTAAAAGAGCCATACTTTCAGTTGTTACATATTCATATGGTCCATGAAAATTTGCCCCACCATTAAATAAGTTAGGTGTAGGTATCCCCTTTTCTGAAATAAAAACGCCATCTGTTCCTCCTCGAAATGGGATAACTTTTGGCTCTAATCCAAGAGACTTATAGGCATGTAAAACTAGATTTACTACATAGGGATGCTCTTTAATCAAATCTCCTGGACTATGATATTGATCATGCATTTCAAAAGTTACTCGATTTGTTCCATACTTTTTATTCAACTTATCCACTGTACTTGTGATTAACTTTTTCTTTTGCTCAAAACCATCAGTATCAAAATCTCGAATAATTAGTTGAATTTGTGCATGATCGACATTGCCGTTATTGGATAAAACCATAAAATAGCCATCAAAATCTTTACTATTTTCAGGGACCTCACTTGCTGGTAAAGCTTGAATAAATTCACTAGCTATCAAGGCTGCATTGACCATAAGACCGTATGCCTCGCCAGGATGAACTACTGTCCCATGAAAATCAATCGTAGCCGCTGCTGCATTGAAGGTCTCAAATGCAATATCTCCTGGATCACCATTATCTAATGTATAAGCAAATTCAACAGGAAAACGTTCCACGTTAAAACGAGCAGCACCCTTACCAATTTCCTCATCTGGGCCAAAAGCAACCCAAATATCTCCATGTTCAAGATCAGGATTTTCTTTTAAAAATTTGAGCATTCCTAGTAATCCAGCAATTCCCGCCTTATCATCTGCACCAAGTAAAGTCGTTCCATCAGCGGTAATCAATGTTTCACCTAAATGTTTTTTTAAACTAGGAAATTCACTTGTGGATAAGACACGTCCCTCTTTTAAGAAAATATCCTTTCCATCATAGTTCTGATGCACTAGCGGTTTTACATTTTCTGCATTAAAATCAGCCGTATCTACATGTGCTACAAAACCAATTGGAGTCACTTCTTTCTTAGTTGTCTTTTTTAGTTTTCCTACTAAATAGGAATCTTCTTCTGAAAATGAAATATTTTCTAAGCCTAATTTTTCTAATTCTTTCTCAATAATTTTCAACAAGTCAACTTGACCGGCAGTCGTCGGCACCGCTGTACTTTGTTCATCTGAACGAGTATTTACTTTACAGTATTCTATAAATTTATTTTGAATATATTTTTGATCAATTTCAGGCATTTTTACCATCCCCAAACTATTTTTAATTATATTTTAAGAAAAAATAGTTTTCTGTCAATTCACTATAGTTCCGAAGCTCCACTTTCTGCATCAATTTTCTGATTTTTCCGATACACTTCTCCGTTTGTATTCTTAGGATCATCAACCAATTTTTGTCCGGTTTCTTTTAAGTAGTATTCCACAAGTGGATAAATATCTTGAACAGTTTCATTAATTCCAGCAAAATGATGGTCTTTATCAAAAATAGCCCGATATGTGTCTACCATAAATCTTTTTTGGGTATTAGTTTGATCTACAAAATGCAATTCTTTCGCTTCACCTGTGCTTAACTTATGGAATATTTCTGTTAATTGCTTCTTTTCACTCTCTGTTTGGCCAAGAGCCGCAATATTTTCTCCAAGTTCTGGAGGAGTATAATTCATCCCTGGTAATTGTTTATAATATGTAAATTCTCCAGTCTTATTAAAACTGAGCAAATTGCTGGGAAACGAAGAAAGATAATTATCGAGGTCTTTTACTTTCATTAGTCCCGCATTTAACTTTACATAGTCATTACCTTGTGCAGCTTTTTTATAATTTTTAGTCCAATTTTCATTCATTTTTGATACCTCACAAATAAAAAAAGCATGTCGAACTCGACATGCTAATTTTAACGTATTTAATTACATTTAGTCTTTAATAGCTTTTAACCCTTCACGCTTTCTTCCCATGTTAAACCATGGTGAAACAGTAAAGGCTAAAACGTCATTAACAACGTAAATTAAGGAGTTAACAGCCATTGCTAAAGTTGCATCTCCCTGTGCATAAGTCACACCCCAAAGAATTAATTGGAAAATTCCACTAGCAGTCCACCAGAAATATTGGTTATTGTAGCGTAAAAAACACATAATGCCAGCAGTTAATGAAATTGCAAAGCTAATAGCATCGATCCAAGGACGTGGATCGTTAGTAAACTTACCAATTAAATAGCCAGATACTGCATAAACAACTAATGTACCAACAATGGCAACAATCCATTCTTTAGCACCAAACTTACGTAAGTGATTCTTAGTATCGTCATTCCAAGATCTAACTGAAATAATAACTGGTAAATCTAAAGTTAAAATATAAGCAATTTGTTCAAAAATTGAAAGATAATTCTTAGCAGCTAGTCCTGCATAAATAAAACAAGCTGCGGAAATCAAGCCTAACCATCCATTAATTGCTTTAGTTGCATTAATGGCTAAAACACATAAAGTTCCAAGCAATGTACCAATAAAAGTAATAACGGTTAAAGCAGTGATTTTATTTTGAATCAAAATAGCTAATTGGAAACCGAAAGCAAAGAACCAAAGCATATAATTTTGAACTGGCCATCCGTGCAATTGCTTAAATAGCCAAACGAAATAGTTATCCTTTCTTTCTTTATGATCTTCTTGTAATGATGTGGAATTGTCCATTTATTAACTCCTCTTTCTTTATATTAGGTCACACAATATATTGTGCCTTATCCGCATTTTTCTCAAAAAAGCATCTGTATCTAGTATAGTAGTTAATAAATTGAAAACAAGAGTTTACAATTTTCGTTAAATATGCGGGTAAGGGTTATTCAAATTTTAGATAGCGCTTACTTTATTATCCTAACTGTTTTTATTTGCATTTTTATATATTTTTTATTTTTATACTTGAATAAATCACGTATTTTTTTGTGTTTATAGCTACTTTTTAAAGTCGTTTTTTTACTTTTAGCTAGATCTTTTCACTATTAGCAATAGCCTACTTTCCCTATCTAATAATCTATTATTTAAATCTGGAGTATAATATTCTTTTAGAAAGCTAAAATGTTATTTTATTAAAAAAATCATTCATAATCGAGGAAAGAATTAAAATGAAACATAAAAATGATTTATTTTTTATTACTAAACTTAATGGGAAGGAAAAGTTTAGTTTTAGAAAAATTTCAGTTGGATTAGTTACTGTTGCTTTAGGTACAACTTTCTTTTTAGCAAGTTCTAATACTGTTCAAGCAGCAGATCAAAATAATACTGCTAGTAACCAGAATATTAGCAAGGAACTAACTTCAAATAATTCAGTCGAAACGACTCAGAAACAAGAAACTAGTTCTGAAAACAATTCACATAGTAGCGATCCAAGTACAAAAGATAATAATTCTTCAACACAATCATCTCTCACTTCTAAAAATGAAGTGACTGTCCCAACTAATCAAACTAACAATCTTAATGAAGAAACAAATCAGAATGAATCCACAGTAAGCGTTACTGGAGCTAAAACTAATGATTCTCTTATCGCTGGCGTAACTCAAGGTGCCATTAATGTGCATATCAATAATAATTCGACTACGCCACTCATTATTAATCATGGTGAACAAGTTAACGTTTCAATTAACGATAAAAATAATCTGTTGAGCTTTAATGTAACTCCAACTAAAACTAGTGAATTTGATATGAATAGAACTGATACAGCTACTAATAAAGAATTCACTTTTACTTACACAGGAAATGATGACGGTATCTTATCCGGTTTTGATGCAACTTTTCCATTTAATGCCGATACTACTGCTACTACCCAATACTATGAAAAATATGGTACTTATCCCGATTTAACTCTTCCCGTTACAGTTACTTTGCCTAATAAACAATCATTTATCCAAAATCTTCCAATTAAAATTAATCCTTATCAAGATAAAGTTATCAATGAGGAGATTCTCCATGGTTTTATAATCGGTCCCAAAGTTATCTGGATACCCGGAGAAGATGGCAATCCAGGCGCAAACGGAGTTTATACAGAATATGGTGCTAACTATACTGGTCCAGAACCTAGTGCAAAAGCTGACATTCCGGTTGCCCAACAAAAAGATGCTCGTCTAATGCAATATGCCATTGATTGGAACTACGGGTCATCTACCAATCCAAGTTTAAAACCACTGCTTAATGTTCTTGCTCATATTAAATTTAGTAGCGGTCAAAGAATTCTTCCATCGACTATTAAGGTATTCAAAATTCCTTTCAATATAAAAGTAGTTGCTTCTGATGGACAAAGAATCAGTATTAATGATTATTATTCAAAAATCTCTACGCTTTCAGAAGATACTAACTTTGAAAACTTTTTAAGAAATTCTATTTCTAATGATGGCAGAGAAATAGTTATTGACCAAAAGGGTAACTTTACTGTTAATGGTGAAGATTATTCTAAAAATGGGCCTTACTTTATTCAGCTAGATACTCAACTTGATATAAATAAGATTCCTGATTGGATTAACACTCCTAGCTCCGGTCCATCTATTAGTACTCCGACTACAAATGAAAACGACTGGAACCCATCTGGTTCTGGTAGTACTGCTAATACTTTTACGCAAACCTATACTAACTTTAAACTAGATCCGACAGTAGACAGAATTATTAAAATTCGTTTTATTGATGAAAACACTAATCAAGAAATTCCAAACAGCGCTAAAAATATAATTACTGCAACTAATAGTTCAGTTCCTAATCCTACAATGGACATTATTAAAGATCTTGAAGAAAGACATTATGTTTTAGATCAAGAAGCAACTGAAGGAAAAAATGGTAGCCATAGTGAAAATTTAACTAACTATAACATTGCTACTCAAAACTTTAAGCTTGATAGTTTGAACAATAGCTACAACAGTGAAGAAATCAACGTTAAAAATACTTCACCAAAGTATTACGTTTATCTTTATCATGAAACAAAACCTCAATCTCAAACTAGTTCAGTAACTGAAACTATTAATTATGTTTGTGCTAATGGAACAAAAAAGGGCGAACTAGCTGCTTTACCATATACTCATACAGTTACTTATACTCGTAATGGTATCGAAGATCTTGTTACTAATTACATAGACTGGAATAGTTGGATGCCTGATTCTACCTTTAACGCAGTTAATTCACCAATTGCTTCTGATTCCGCCTATAGTCTAATTGATCCTCTAGTAGTTCCAGCAATTGAGACCAATATTAGTGAAAATGG
Source organism: Lactobacillus johnsonii (assembly GCF_014058685.1). Lineage (NCBI taxonomy): Bacteria > Bacillati > Bacillota > Bacilli > Lactobacillales > Lactobacillaceae > Lactobacillus > Lactobacillus johnsonii. The sequence continues at coordinate 1,673,138 of NZ_CP059055.1, forward strand.
AGAAATTACTACTCAAAATAGCATTCCACTATCTTATACTGTTAACTACTACGCTCCCGAAAAGGCCACTCTCCACTTCTACGATGACACTGACAAACAAGACTTAACAGCATACTTACTTCAAAACAATCAAACAGCTGTAATAAATGATATTTATGATAAATCAGATAATAATTCAACTAAACAAGCAATTTCATTTGCAGGTGTAGATAAAGTTATTGACTTTTTAAACAGTAAACACTATGTATTCAGTGGAGTTAGTGGAATCGGATCAACTAGTAGTAGTGACTATTCAAAAATTTCCTATGGAAATTTTGATGACGATGAAACCCAAGATCAAAACTTTGTGCTTCATTTCAAACATGAGACTGAGCCGATTTCAGATACTAAAGAAGTAACAGAAACAATTCATTATCTGTATGAAGATAATTCACAAGCTGCTAATGACGTAAAACATTCAGTTACCTTTACAAAAATTGGTACTAAAGATTTGGTAACTGGTAAGGAAAACAGTAAATGGTCTGCCGTCCAAACATTTCCTGAAGTAGTATCACCAGTAATTTCTGGCTATACTCCAACTCAAAGTAAAATTGCTCCAATTAGCGTTGATCATACGTCTAATGATATAGATAAAACTGTCATTTATACTGCTAATAAACAACAAGCTACACTTAGATTTTATGATGATAGTAGTAAGAAATTTATTGATTTTGCTAAAGATTTAATTGTGACTGGATCAAGCAGCAGCCCTATTTTATTCACTATTCCGAAAAGTTATGACTTTTCAAATTATAACTTCGTTGCTGTCAACAAAGGTGATAACCCTACTCAAACTACTGATAGTTTATCGGGTACTGCATTAAATGATGTAACTTATGGCAAGTTTGATACAGATAATACAACGGATCAATATTTTATTGCTCACTTTACTCATAAGATCAGTCCAGCTAATGAAAATAAATCTATTTCGGAAAAAGCAATTCTATATGCAGAAAATGGCCCACGAAAAGATAATATTTTTAAGACCTTGAATTTAGGAAATATTAACTTTATTAGAACTGGTCAAAAAGACTTAGTTAATCAGCAAATTACGTGGGATGCTTGGAATGTTGAAAATAAAGCACAAAATATTTCCATTCCTGAAATAATTTTCAATGTTTATAAGCTCAATTCACAAAATATTTCACAGCCTTCTTCAACACTTAAAAAGTTTGAACTTAATGGTCATGAAATTTCACCTATCGAATTCGATAAAAAACAAGATCAAGCTTTAATTATTACTCTTCCAAATAACTTTGAATTCTTAATAAAGGTACCTTATGTTCTTACCGAAAATATAACTGTAATTTATAAGGATGATACAACTAATGAAATTTTAGAGCGCCAAGTGTTATCCGGCCAACCTGATACTAGTTCTCAATATTCTACTAAGAATACAATAACTAAGTATCTGGCTAAGAACTATTTACTAGTATCCGATCCAACTAACCAACAAACACTTTCATTCGATAACACAGAAGATCCAGACGATCAAACTTACGTGGTTCATTTTAAACATCAATTTGAAGAAATAAATAATTCGAAAAGTATTAAGGAAACAATTAACTATATTTATGATAATGGTACAGAAGCAGCCCCTAGCTACACTAATTCGATTCAATTTGTTCAATCTGGAGAAGTAGATTTAGTAACTAACATTAGAAAAATAAAAGATTGGACACCAAGTATAAGTAGTTTTTCTGCTGTTAAATCACCTATTATTAATGGTTATACTACCGATCACAAACAAATTGACCAACAATTTATTACTCCAAATAGTAAGGATTTAGTATTTAACGTAGTCTATACTGCTGAGCCGGTGAAACCTACTAAGCCGGTTGAACCTACCAAGCCTGTGCAACCTACCAAACCGGTCGAGCCTACCAAGCCTGTTCAACCTACCAAACCGGTCGAGCCTACCAAGCCTGTGCAACCTACTAAACCCGTTCAACCTACCAAGCCGGTCGAGCCTACCAAGCCTGTTCAACCTACTAAACCCGTTCAACCTACCAAGCCGGTCGAGCCTACCAAGCCTGTGCAACCTACTAAGCCGGTCGAGCCTACCAAACCCGTTCAACCTACCAAACCGGTTCAACCTACTAAGCCTGTTCAACCTACTAAACCCGTTGAGCCTACTAAGCCGGTCGAGCCTACCAAACCCGTTCAACCTACTAAACCGGTCGAGCCTACCAAACCCGTTCAACCTACCAAACCGGTTCAACCTACTAAGCCTGCTCAACCTACTAAACCCGTTGAGCCTACTAAGCCGGTCGAGCCTACCAAACCCGTTCAACCTACTAAGCCGGTCGAGCCTACCAAACCCGTTCAACCTACTAAACCGGTCGAGCCTACTAAGCCTGTTCAGCCTACCAAGCCAGTCGAACCTACTAAACCTGTTCAACCTACTAAACTTACTATCTCGACTTCACTCCATAAATCATCTGATAAACTTACTCAACTAACTCATCAATCTTATCAGAATTCTAAGGTGAGCCGTCAAAACACTAATAATGTATCAGTTCAAAAGAAAAAGATTTTACCTCAAACTGGTACAAAAACAACGGATATAGGTATTCTTGGTTTAGCCTTTGCTACTGCAGCCTCTCTACTTGGACTTATTAGCGATAAAGTTAACAGAAAAAAGCATAATTAATTATCTTAAAAAACGTTAGATTAATTTCTAACGTTTTTTCTATAGGCATTTTTCTAGCGTTATCATTTCTACTTTCGATATAATTTTTAATTAAGTAAGTATTTTTTGAAAGGAGATCAACCATGGTTAAAGAATTCAAAGAATTTATTTCTCGGGGTAACATGATGGATTTAGCTGTCGGGGTTATTATCGGGGCTGCTTTTACAGCAATTGTAAATTCTTTAGTCAAAGATTTAATTAATCCTCTAATTGGATTATTTATTGGAAAAATTGACCTTTCCAACTTAAAATTCACTATTGGTGAAGCTACATTTAAATATGGTAGCTTCTTAAATGCTGTTATTAACTTCTTAATTATTGCTCTAGTTGTCTTCTTCTTAATTAAATTAGTTAACAAAATTACACCTAAAAAAGAAGTTGAAGAAGATCCTGCACCAACTAACGAAGAAATATATCTTCGCCAAATTCGTGACTTATTGCAAGAAAAGAATAAGTAGATCTTGTATCCCTTACTCTATAGGGATGCTTTTATTTTTCAAAAATCATTCTATTTTTACACAGTTGTCTTAATTTACCAATAAACCAAAAATAGCCTATGTGTTTCTATTTAACACATAGACTATTTTAAATTCATATAAAATAAATGCTTTTTATCTTTCCTAAACAACTAAATTCAAGAGTTTGCTTAAATACCATCAGACAATTTTTCAGTAGCTGTAGAATGATTAGAAACACCAAATTGCCGTATTCCTTTTTTAGTTGACTCAATCAAAGCTTGGGCTAATTCCGTAGAATCGTTAAATTTGTCTAATCCAGTTAAACCATTCTCTAATAATGAACCCACATTACAACCACAAATTACAGAAATATCTTTTTTAGATTTTGTAGATAAAATAGCTGCTTGTTTATACGGAGTTCCTCCTAAAAGATCACAGAAGAAAACAATATGTTCATTTAATTTTATTGCTTCTTCAAATTTTTTCATCAAACTCTCTTCATTCATATCTTCTGTGAAATCGATATATTTGATATTTTTAATACTTCCAGCAAGTAGTTTTACAGTAGACTCAATGCCGCTTGCGAAGTTTCCATGTCCGGTAACAATAATTTGCATTTTAAAGCACTCCTAACCATGATAGCAAAATTGCTAATACAAAAGTAATGACAATTAGAATTACTGGACTAATATTCTTTTTCTTAACTAAATAATATAGTAAAAATGTATATCCTAATGGAAGAATATTAGGGAAAATATTATCAAAGAAAGCTTTTTGAATAGAAATTGACTTTGTTGCTGTAACTGGTATTTTCCACTTTACGGTAATTTGAACATAAGTAGCAATTAATCCACCAATTACAGTACATCCCAATACACTAGCCGCATGAGAAACAATAGCTGAATCTTTTCTAATTTTAGAAACTGCTTTTGTTCCTGCAGAGTAGCCTAATTGTGCAATAGGCATTCTTAGTAAAAACATACCAACATATACTAAGAAGAATAGTAATGGTCCTAAAATACTTCCTTCTTTAGCAAATGATGCAGTAATACCAGCTACAATTGGTAAAATTGTAAACCAAGTAATCGCATCTCCAATACCAGCTAATGGGCCGAATAATGCGACTCTTAATCCGTCAATAGTTGATCTACTTTCACCATTTTCTTCAAGAGACATTTCCAATCCCATTAACAATGGAGCAGCATAGTTATTAGTATTCATGAACTCAAGGTTACCTTTCATAGCAGCACTTAAGCCCTTTTTATCTTTTCCATAAATTTTCTTTAAAGCTGGGAGAATAGCTAGTGTCCACCCACCAGCCTGCATTAACTGATAATTCATCTGAGATTGGTTAAAAATTGACATTAAACCAATTTTTCTAACATCATGCTTCGTTAGCTTTCCTCTCTTAGATGGTTGCGAAATATTAGATTCCATCATTATCGCCTCCACTATTATTTGAATTTTGCTCAATTTCTCTTAATTTTTCATTAGTATCACGATCTTTTTTAGCTCTTGCAAATTCAATCATTGCTAATGCAACCCCGATTACAGCGACGGGCATTAAATTACCAAATTTAATGAAACAAGCTGCTGTAAATCCAAGTAACAAATAAGGAACATATTTGTTCTTTAGCATATTCTTTAGAAGCATAGCAAAACCAACAGCTGGTAAAATACCACCAGCAATTTCAAATCCATGACTTAACCAACCAGGCATCGCATTTACTAAATTGCTCATTGGTGCTTGAGCTGCATATACACATAAGAACGTAAAAATACCATATGTAAGAGCAACAATAAATGTTGGAGCTAGTACAATCCAAGTAAATTTTTTAGTTTCTGCTTTTCCCGCGTATTCAATTGTTTTTCTAGTTAACAATGAAAATGCTGAGTAATAGAACAAAACAATATACTGCATCAAAATTGAAAATGGAAGTGATAATCCAATTGCAGTAGCTGGATTATGTCCTGTAGTGTACGCTAAAACAACAGTCATAATTCCAGCCATAATTGGGTTAGGTGGCTGCGTCCCACCAACAGGAGTTAGTCCTGCAAACGCTAATTCAGTCAATCCACCAGCAATAATTCCTAACTTTAAGTCTCCAAGTAATAATCCAGTTATGGTACAAACAATCATTGGTCGGAAAATATAGAAACCTTCTAGCCAAAAATCCGCACCCGCGATAATTGCAAAGAGAGAAATAATTAAACCTTGACCTAAACTAACAGTCATAATGATTACCTCTCACCAATTTAAAACTTACTCAAAACATCCTTTTTATCTTCTGGAACATCTTGAATATAGCATTCAACACCTGCATCAATTAACTCATTAAATGCATTTTTATCTTCTTCATTAACAAACACTTTCTTGGAAATTTGTTCTTTTCCCTCTGAAAAATGCATATTACCTACATTTACTGACTTTATTGGTACTCCACCTTTAACTAGCTTTAATACATCTTCCGGGGTTTTAACAACTAGAAAAATATGTTGACGAGGACTAGCTTTAGAAATTGTAGAAATTGTTTTATCTAAAGTCCAAAATCTAATACCTACCCCAGAAGTTTCAGCAGTCGCAGTCATTAATTCTTGCTGAAGTGGATCATTTGCAGCTGCATCATTAGCAACCAACAATAAATTAGCTCCAATAGCTGAAGTCCATACAACTCCAACTTGACCATGAACTAAACGATTATCAATTCTTGTTAAAACAATGTCTGGTGTTGACATAATATTTCCTCCTAAAACGGTTGAACGTCAACCTCTAAATACATTGGTAAGAAGCCTACAACATGATCTTGTTCAAAAAATACTAGTCGATCTTTATCATATCCCTCAATATTTATTATTTCTTCTGCATCATGAATTTCTGCATCAAGATACTTATGATCATTTTTATCCACTAAAGCCGCTTGAGCTTTTGATTTAAAAACTCCATTTACAAAATTATATTTTCCATTAAGTAAAGGAATGATCTCCTCATGCTCTAATTCATCAAGTTTTATTTCTGGAAAACGATCAAAGGCAATAAAAATATGCCTATACATTATCTTTTGACCATCTCCAGAATAAATTTTTTTAATCTCGTATAAATAGTCAACAGGTGCTAGACCCATTTTTTCTTTAATTTCTAGGTAGCGTTCATCAGCAATGATATTGAATTCTAAAATTTGACTAGAAGGTTTTGCTCCCATTTCCCGAATTTTCTCTTCAATACGAAAATATCTATAATATTTATTTCTTTTGCTGCGTCCAAGGACAAATGAGCCCTGGCCTTGCTTTTTATAAATAAAGTTTCTATTTTGAAGTTCTTCTAAAGCTTTTCGGACAGTAATTCGACTAATATTAAATTGATTTCCAAGCTCTTGCTCAGAAGGTAACTTATCATTCTCCTTCAAAGCGCCTATTTCAATTTTATGGATTAAAACCTGCATCATTTTTTGATAAAGTGGTACCGTATTTGTCTCCATAAAGTTAATTCACGCCCTCCAACTTGTTATGCTGTTATAACAACAACACAAGTATATACCCTAAAAGGCAACTTTGTAAACGGTATCATATTATAAAAATTATTATTTTTAAAACTAAGATGGATATTAAGTAATAAAAAGCCGCTAAATCAAGGTTTTCTACCAAGATTTAACGGTATTTTTATTTTCAACTTCTATTCAATTAATACTCTGAAGCACCGGAACTTGTATCAGTTTCCTCTTGCTTCTTTTCCACATGTTCTTCATGCTTAGATGCACCAGTTGCAGTATCAACTTCATCCCTCTTATAAGTTGCACCCGTTGTAGCATCCGGATCATCTACTAGCTTTTGACCAGTAGTTTCACAGAAGTACTTCACAAATGGATAAATATCTTGTACCCATTCATAAGTTCCCACGTAATTTCCTTCATCATCTTCAATTCGCTTGTAGTCATGAAGAATCAACTTATGGCGATTGCCATTAGGTACGGGCATTTTCACTTCATCATGGCCATCTATCTTGTTTCTTAAAGCATAAATAACTTTCTTGGCTTCAGGAATAACATTACGAATATCTGGATGAACAGCGCCCATTGTATCACCAACTTGATCTGGCGTACGTTTAGCGAGCATTTTCTTATTTGGATCAGTTGGTCTGTTATACCACAAGAATTGATTATTATCATCTACATAAGTTAATTCACCAAATGCACGACGAAGCATCCAGTTAATTTGGTTAACGGTAAGAAGACCTGCATCAAGCTTTACATAATCGTCGCCTTCGGCTGCATGTACTTTTTTAGCAGCTTTATTTAACCAATCTGGATCATTTTTATCTACACCTTCGACTGTGTAGCGTGATTTACCAGTAGCATCAAAATCCTCTTTAATATAATCTTCTTCTTTTAAGTCTTGTAACCATTTAGGTTCTGCCATTTTATTTCACCTCATAAATCTACGTCTCTTCAACCTGATTATACCCACTAACGAAAGGGCTTGCAATGATTATATGCAGTATTTTATATATAAAGTTGGCATAATATATATTTATGGAATATAAATTATTCGCTGATTGTAAAATTAAATTGAACACTTGATAAAAAATAAAAAGTCCATTCGGACCTGTTTGATAGAATGTTAATAACCACAAAAACTTTCTATTGGAGGTCAAAATGGACTCTTTACATTCTACCATGAACCAGCACGTTAAAGGCAAGCATTTATCATTTGAAGAGCGAGTTATTATTCAATTGCGTTTGAAAGATGGCTATTCTTTGCGTGCAATTGCCCGTGAACTTAACTGTTCTCCTTCTACTATCAGCTATGAGGTTAAGCGTGGCACTGTAAAACTGTATCATGGTAAAGTCAAAAAATATAAGGCTACTCAAGGGCATGATGCATATAAAGCTCATCGTAAAAATTGTGGGCGCAAATCAGACTTTCTCAGGAAAGCTCAATTCATGCGCTATGTCCACAAGCATTTTTTTAAAGATGGCTGGTCGCTTGATGTGTGCAGTAATCGTGCTACTGCTGTTGGCGAATTCGCTAGCAGCGATGTTGTCTGCACCAAAACTCTTTATAATTACGTTGATCAAGGCTTATTAGGAATTTATAATTACGACTTGCCAGAGAAGCTTAAACGCAATACTAAGCTTCATCGTATTCGCAAAAATAAGAAAAAACTTGGCAGAAGCATTGAAGAACGTCCTAAAGAGATCAATAAACGTAATGAATTCGGTCATTGGGAATGCGATTTAGTTCTCGGACATAAGAGCAAAGATGATGAGGTACTGCTAACCTTATCTGAGCGTATGAGTCGTGAGTTTTTAATTCTTCGTATTCCTGACAAGACTTCTGTCAGTGTCATGCAGGCCTTTAAAGAACTCCAAAGGCAATACAGCGAACATTGGAATGATATTTTTAAAACCATTACCACTGATAATGGCTCAGAGTTTGCAGATCTTTCCAACCTAGAAAAAGTATCCAATACACTGGTTTACTATGCCCATCCTTACACTTCTTGTGATAAGGGAACAGTTGAAAGACACAATGGTCTTATTCGCAGATTCATTCCTAAGGGAGAAGCAATAGCTAACTATTCTTTACAAGACATCATTAATATTGAAACCTGGTGCAATTCTTTGCCAAGAAAGATACTGGCCTATCATACACCAGATGAAATCTTTGAAAGAGAATTAGATCTAATCTATCAAGCAGCTTAACTAAAAGTGTTCAATTTATTATTGCAATTTGCGAATATAAATTATTTTTAAAATTAGATGTTGACTAAAAGTAAGTTATACGATAATATAACTTGTGAAAAGTAAGAAAGGAGCTAATGATTATGTTTAATGTACGTCAAGCAAATTCTTGTTGTTGCAATTGTCAAAAAATTTGGCAATTATTTGGCGTACAGTCATTAGTTCATTCAAGAATTTCTCTAGTTAGAAACTAGCTTTTCAAAGTTATAACTATGGTTTTTCTCAAGAGCTGTTGGCATTAGGCCAATGGCTCTTTTTTGTTTGCTTAGAATTGGAGTTGAATATAGTGCAAACTACTCTCGTTGTTTTAGTGGCCATCGCGATTCTAGCTGGTATGGCTTACTTACATAAAAAGAATTGGGGATTTACTAAATTAGTATTCCTCTCCCTTATCGTCGGAATCGTCTTTGGAGTTTCCCTTCAATTAATGTTCGGTGCTAATAGTAATATTGTAAAAAATAGTATCGACTGGATTTCTATTGTTGGAGATGGCTATGTTTCCTTACTACAAATGCTAGTAATTCCTCTAATCTTTGTTTCTTTAGTTGGTGCATTCACTCAACTAAAAATGACTACTAAGATTAGAAAAATTGCTACCAGTGTTTTAGCTATTTTGTTAGGAACTACAGCTGTTGCTTCCTTCTTAGGTTTCAGTAGTGTAGCTATTTTTAATTTAGGTGGGGCTGGCTTTGCTAAAGGAATGTCTGCATCCTCCACTGCTCTTACCTCTATTAAAGATCATCAAGCTCAATTAAAAGGCTTGACCCTTCCTCAACAAATAACATCCTTCTTCCCACAAAATATTTTTGCAGATTTTGCTGGAATGCGCTCAACTAGCACAATTGCAGTAGTAATTTTTTCTATTTTTGTTGGAATCGCCTTCTTACAAATTAAGAAAGAAAAAGCAGATGTAGCTGCTACATTTGCACGCGGTATTCAAGCCTTACGTGCAGTTATCATGCGCATAGTTAAGATTGTACTTGAACTCACTCCTTATGGAATTTTTGCTTTGATTGCTAGAACCACTGCAACTAACAGTTTTGCAACAATGAGTAAACTACTTGTCTTTATCGTTGCTGCTTACCTTGCAATTGCTGTTATGTTCATTGTTCATGCAGTTCTACTTTTAATTAACGGAATTAATCCAATCACCTACTTCAAGAAGGCATGGCCTGTCTTAGTTTTTGCTTTCACTTCTAGAACTAGTGGTGGTAGTTTACCACTTAACGTACGTACTCAACGTGAATCAATGGGAGTAAGTGATACCATTGCCGACTTTGCCGCTAGCTTTGGTTTAACTATTGGTCAAAATGGATGTGCAGGTATTTATCCATCAATGGTAGCAGCAATCACTGCCCCACTTGTTGGAGTTAACATTTTCTCATGGCAATTTGTCTTAAGTTTAGTTGTAATTGACGTTATTTCTAGTTTCGGCGTTGCCGGTGTTGGTGGCGGTGCTACATTTACTACTCTAATGGTCTTAGGTGCTCTTAACCTACCAGTAACAGTTTTAGGTGTTTTAATTGCTATTGACCCAGTTGTTGATATGGCTAGAACTGCCCTTAACGTTAACGACTCAATGGTTGCTGGTGTTATCACTGCTAAGCGTACCGGAGAACTAAACTGGAATACTTTTAATAATGAAAAATCTGATGTAGATGCTGAAGTTGAATAGCTTACTAAAAATTTTTATTGACATTATTTTTTAAGCGTTGTAATATTATGACAACAAAATTAATTAAAGCTTAGAAAAGATGAGTAATTACTTAAAGCATCCCCCAGAGAGTCGGATTAGGTGCAAGTCGATGTTGCTGATGTAATGAAGATGGTCTTGGAGCTAAATTAAAGTGCAAGCTAATTTAAGTAAGCAATTTACGATTGACGTTCGTTATCATGTCCGAGTCTTCCAAATGTTGGAGTACTTAGTGAGGAATTAATTGTAAGATTAATTCGAATGCAGGGTGGTAACACGCTATTAAGCGTCCCTAGTGTAGTGTAATAACTATACTTGGGGCGCTTTTTCTTTTGCTTAGTTAGTTTATTAAATTCAAAGGAGGGATTATTTTGCATATCAAAAAAGAATATTTTAGTGAACAGGTATTTAATCGAATGTGCAGCTTACATTCTATGATCCCTCTTGTCAGCGGATCTTCAGATAATATTTAAAAGACATTTTTAGTTAGAATCAAGAGGTAGATTTGATGACAAAATTAGCACATTACGATATTGTTGGTAGTTTCTTAAGACCAGAAGAATTAAAAGAAGCAAGAAAGAATTTCAACCAGGAAAAGATCTCACAAGAAGAGTTAACTAAAATTGAAGATCAAGAAATTAAAAAGCTAATTCAAAAAGAAGAAGAATTAGGATTAACAGCAGTCACAGATGGTGAATTTCGTCGTAGTTGGTGGCATCTTGACTTCTTGTGGGGATTAAATGGCGTTGCCAAATATGATTACAAAGAGAGCTATAAGTTCTACGGAGCTAAAACTAGGACCGATAATGCAGAACTATCTGGAAAAATTGCCTATAATCCTGACCATCCATTTTTTGATGCATTTAAGTTTGTTAATGCTAATGTAAAAAATGCAATTGCTAAGCAAACTATTCCTTCCCCAACTCTCCTATTTAGGGACAATCGCTCTGATAATTGGCCTAACTTCTACGATAATAAAAAAGATTACTTGGACGACCTAGCTACAGCCTACAATAAAACAATCAAACATTTTTATGATTTAGGTTGTCGCTATATTCAAATTGATGATACTACCTGGGCTTTTTTGATCAGTAAATTAAATGAAACGCAAAATGATCCCAAAGAACATGAAAAATATGTTCAATTAGCAGAAGAGTCTGTTTATGTAATTAATAAGTCAATAGAAAATCTGCCTGCTGATCTAACAATTGCTACACATATTTGTCGTGGAAATTTCAAGTCTACTTTTCTTTTTTCTGGTGGATATGAACCAATTGCAAAATATCTTGGTCAGTTAAACTATGATCGCTTTTTCTTAGAATATGACAGTGATCGTGCTGGTGATTTGAAACCAATTAAGCGAATTTGGAATAATCGTGATAATGTCACCATTGTTCTTGGCTTGATTACTTCAAAAAATGGCGAATTAGAAGATCCAGTTGCAATCGCAAAACGCATCACGGAAGCCGGCCAATTAGTACCCTTGGATAATCTGGCTCTAAGTACCCAATGCGGCTTTGCTTCTACTGAAGAAGGAAACATTTTAAGTGAAGCTGATCAATGGAAAAAGATTAAATTTGTTGTTAAGATAGCAAATAATATTTGGAAAAGTTTTTAACGGAGGGAAATATTATGGGTAAAGTTGAAAGTTTTGAATTAGATCATACTAAAGTTAAGGCACCTTACGTTCGTTTAATTACTGTTGAAGAAGGACAAAAAGGCGATAAAATTAGTAATTTTGATCTTCGTTTGGTTCAGCCTAATGAAAATGCAATTCCTACTGGAGGCTTGCATACCATTGAACACCTATTAGCTGGATTATTACGTGACCGCATTGATGGTTATATTGATTGTTCACCATTTGGTTGTCGCACCGGCTTCCACCTCTTAGTTTGGGGTACTCCATCCACTACAGAGGTAGCTAAGGCACTTAAAGAATCGCTTGAAGAAATTCGCGATAATATTACCTGGGAAGATGTTCCAGGAACTACGATTGAATCTTGTGGTAATTACCGCGACCACTCCCTTTTCTCAGCTAAGCAATGGTCAAGAGATATTTTAGAAAAAGGTATTTCCGATGATCCATTTGAGAGACATGTTGTAGAATAATTTTTCTGAATAAATATAAAAATGCATTATTACTAATTCAAACTAGTAATAATGCATTTTTTAATTATTTTTCTTATATCTATTCCACAAAACTATGTTGCCAATTACTAGCATACATATCCAAATAGCTGCTAGAACTAGGTTGTTTTGGTAACTTTGTTTATTTTGAATATTACCCCAAATCACACCAATATATATTCCACTTAGAATTGCACTTAATGTAATGCTAGTTAAGATAACTACTAAATTTGGTATTTTTTTCTTATAGTTTAGCAACTGAAGCCAATTATAGACCATCTCACAAATTACGATTAATACTACCAGTAAGTCATACCACCATTCCTGCCGCTTAACAAACATATTTATCGTCTCAATGAAATAGTAGCCACAAATCATTGCAAATAAATCTAAAGTAAGCAATTGTCCTACAATGGTGTTCTTTTCTTTTTCTTTCATAAAAGTCCCTTTATCAATCTTATTGTCTCTTTTAATTATAGAACAATAGCCTCCATTTCAGCATTAAAAATATTAAAGCGGGCTTTAGGCACTTAAGATATGGAAGTAGCTTAAAACAATTCCTAAAATTAGAACAAACCAGATCATCTTAGTAGACGTTACGTGTTTCTTTCCTAACAACCAGTAAACTAAAGCAACGAGTAATACAGGTACTAAGGATGGCATAATTTGATTTAAAATTGTTTGCATCTTTAATGTTACTTTACCTGCTCGATATACAAATGGCACTTTAACATTCACTACTGTTGGTATTAAGGCACCAACGACGGTAACCCCAAGTAAGATAGCAGAGTCGGTAATTGCATTTAACTTACCTGAAGCAGAATCAATTAATTTTGCTCCCTGTGAATAACCGAGGTTTAAAAAGCTAAATCTTGTGAATAAAACAATTAAATTAACGATTATCCACAAAAAAGCTCCAAAAGGATTTCCTCGTAATCCCATATATGCACCAATTGATCCACAGATTGTAGGAATAATAGCTCCAAAAATTGTATCTCCTACCCCAGCTAATGGTCCCATTAAACCTGTCTTTAAGCCGGCAATTGTTTCTTTGGCTTTACTTCCCTGCTTTTCTTCAATTGCTAAATCCATTCCAATAATAAAGTTTCCATCAAATGCATTCACATTGAAGAATTGTGACTGCATTTGCATCATTTCAACTAATTCTTCATCTTTGTACCAGCGTTTTAAAAATGGCAAAACAGTATAAAAGTAACCGGGAGCCATCATTTTTTCATAGTTCCAAGATAACTGACTAGCCCATAGCCAACGCCAATTTGCTCGAAAAAGATCTTTTTTTGTTAATTTATTTGAATTAGTTTTCATATTCTCCCTCTTCATTTGTATATTCTTCACTCTCAGTTACTTTTTCTGAACTATTTGGTTTTGTATTTAATTTTTCTACTTCACGAGTGTAGTGAAGATAAGCTAAAGCGGCTCCCAGCAAAGCTACCCCTAACATTGGCATTTTTAAGTAAGCTGCTGCAATGAAGCCTATTGCTAAATAAGAAATAAATCTTTTAGTTGGCAAGTATCTAAGTAAAATTGCAATACCAACAATTGGCAAAATATGCCCCGATACTTTTAACCCATCAGTCAACCAAGCTGGAATTATTCGTAGAATTGCTTTAACAACATCATTTCCTACTACAAGTAAGATAAAAACTGGGATTGCACGTGAAAAGCCCCAGGTAAAAGTTCCCCACAATGCATTTCTTGCTGCCGCATTTGGCTTATTTTCTTTAATAAAAGTATCAATTCGATGTTGAAAAATAGTATTAGCAAATCTGGCTAAAACATCTAGTTGGACCATTAAGAGTCCTACTGGAACGGCCAAACCAATTGCAAACTGCGCACCTTTTCCTGAAATAACGGCGTAAACTGTACCAACAATTGCACCAGTCATAAAGTCCGGCATTGAGGCTCCTCCATATGTTGAGACCCCTAAGACCATTAATTGGAGCGTTGCTCCAACTGCCAGCCCAGTTGTAATATCACCCATAATAATTCCTGAAATCATCCCAATTGCTAAAGGATTATTCACAATTGATACAGTCAATTGATCAATAATTGCCCAAAATGCTAGGCAAGTTAGTAATAGAATCTGCCACCATTGTATTGTCATTGTCTTATCTTTCCTTTACTTTTTTAATAATTCCATAAATTCTTCTTTGTCTTCTGCCGGCACCATTTGATGATAAAGATGACAACCATGCTCATTTAAATAGTTAAAATTATCAACATCTTCTGCCGTAACAGCCACACTCTTAGCAACTTGACGTGAATCAGCCTTAGTAGACATATTTCCTACATTAATTTCAGGCAAGTTCACACCATTATCAATCATTTGGCGTAAAACTCCAGGATTTTTAACTAACACTAAAACGGTTTGACCTTTATATTTTCCTTCATTAATTCTTCTGGCTGCACCTTTAGCAGTCAAAATACTTAAGTGAACACCATGCGGGCAGGCAGTCTTTAAGGCTGTTTTTTGAATATCGTTCTTTACAATATCATCCCCAACTACCATAATTCGCGTTAATCGCAATGCATTTGTCCACATGGTAGCAACTTGTCCGTGGATAAGTCTTTCATCAATTCGAACGTTATGCATAGTTTGTGGTTCTACTTCCGCATTTTTATTTAATTCGTTACTTTGATGAGACTCTTTCTTGGTTGGAGTGGGTTTATCTTTAGTTGAATTTCCAACAGGAGCTATATTTTCTTTAGCTTGTTTAATTGCTTCCTCCATCGGAGTTCCCATTACTCCTGCTAACAAAAGCGGCAAGCACAGACCGCTATATACTTTTACTTCAGGATGTTCGTGCTGATAGCGTAATGCAGCGTTAGCCGGAGTTCCTCCGGCAATATCCACAATAATAGTTGGCACTTGTTCAAAGCTTTCCGCAGTTTGAGCAATTTCATCAAGCAAATCATCTTGATTCATTGTTTGTTTAAAAGCAATCGCCTTTACATTTGATAATTTTCCTGCAATCATTTCACAGCTAGCTAGAGTTGCCTTAGCATATTCACCATGACTAACTATTAAAAAGTTATCCACATTTAATTCCTCCAGAATTCACAATGTTTATATTTTATCCTAATTGGTATATAAATTAAAGCTAAATATAGTAATGCTTGTAGCTAATTATCCAACATTGGTATAGTTCAATTATGACAGTTTGTACTTGTAATCGTTATCATTGCTGATACAAAAAGAAGACCCTACTAGGCAATGTAGAGTCTTCTTAAGGAATATAACTATGAAAATTTTATTTAATGAAATATTATTTAAGAATTGTGTTGAATATATGAGGATTTATAGGAAAATTTATTTTAATTACTTAGTAAAACCAACATCATACCATGAATTTGCAGATGGCTTAAGTGACCAGCCAGTTACCTTGTTGTTAACTGCAGTTACTGACCAACTGTTTGTGGTAGGTACAACATAGGCATTGTCATACATCCATTGTTGCCACTTATCAAATGCTTGTACACGGTACTTGTGGTTGAAGGCCTTAGTTGAATCAATGTTAGTAAGAAGTTTAGATTGAGTTGGAGAAACAAAACGAGCCATGTTGTATGGAGCGCCTTCACTGTAAAGGTCCATTGGTGATGGTTCAGATGATAAACTCCAGCCACCTTCAAAGACATCAATCTTAGGACTATCTGCTTGAACATCTTGTACCCAAGAGTTGAATTCCATTGGACGACCACCAACAAATTTAGCATCTAAGCCAATCTTTTGCCATTGTTGGATGTAGTTAGTCCAGATCTTTTCAGCGTTTGGTTGTGTATTACGAACAGCAACGTTAATAGTTAACTTCTTACCATTTGGTTGACGACGGTATTTTTCACCCTTACGCTTCTTGTATCCAGCCTTGTCTAACAATTCATTAGCTTTCTTCAAGTTATATGGGTATCCCTTGATGCTCTTATCAGAGAAGTCACCAAATTGTGCTGGGATTAATGTGTTAATTCTAAATGACAAACCATTGCTGTAACGCTTGGTAACAGCGTCAATGTTCATTGCATAAGCCATCGCTTTACGTAATGAGACATTGTTCATCTTAGCGTTCTTATCCTCAACGTTCTTGCCAGTCTTCTTGTCAAACTTACCTACCTTAAATCCTAAGTAGTTGTAAGATAGAGGAATCTTACCAATGAAGTTAACGCCCTTAGTATCCTTAACGTTGTTCCATTGAGAGTTAAGCACACCAGTAATATCAAACTTGTGACTCTTAATAGCTTGAGAAACAGAGTTAGTTCCGATTACTTCCATAGTAATCTTATCTAAGTTTGGCTTACCACGCCAGTAATGTTCATTTGGTACATAAGTAACTGATTGACCACGAACAACTTTTTGAACTTTGTATGGACCAAAGAAAAGTGGTTGTTTACGAACCTTGTCATCTGATAAAAGTTTATCAAACGGAACGTCTTTCAAGTAGTGGTATGGTTCTGCAGTTTCAAGAAAGTAACCATTACCAGATTGAAGCATACCTGGTTTCATTTCCTTAAAATGAAGAACGACCTTTCGGCCATTTTCACCATTTGGCATTTCGATACCAGAAATCTTGTCGCTCTTTCCCTTGTGGTATTCTTCTAACCCAACAAGGTTAGCTAAAGAATCTGTATATCTTGAAGTCTTAGTCTTAGGATTACCAACGATCTCGTAGGCATATTCAAGGTCCTTAGCAGTTACTTGCTTACCGTCTGACCACTTAACCCCATCTTTAACTTCGATAGTAATTGTCTTAGCGTTCTTATCTAACTTAAAGGTAGCTGCACCCTTATTATTAATCTTATAGCTATCATCAACACTAAATAATCCTTCTAAACCTGGACTTTGAATTTCTGTGTCAGTAGAAGTATCAGATAATTCTGGTAAGAAAATACCTGTGAACGGTGAGTCACTTTCAATGGCGTATTTTAATGTTCCACCCTTTTTAACTTGCTCCTTAGGAACTGCTTCCTTAAAGCTAACTTTCTTATCGCTAGCATTATTATTGTTGTTATTCCCACAAGCAGTTAAAGTTAATGCCGCACCGGACAATACTGTAATTGCTCCTAACCACTTAACTTTTTTCAATTTATTCTCCTCCTTTATGAGATGACTTAAATTTCTTGTTTTTGATTATATGATATTAAAATGAAAAAAACAATACAAAATTTAAATATTTTAGTGATAAATTTTATCTAGCTTAAAGTTACAATAGAATTTCTATTTTATTTATAATATTTAGGCTGAAAGCCATTAAAATAAAGCTAGGCAAATAAAAAAAGCTGATATACTTTCGTTATTTAAGCGAAAATATATCAGTTTCTTTCACATATTTTTTCTTAATTAATATTTCTTTTTAATATTTCTTTTAGGAGTAAAATTTAAAGCCAATACTGAACCAATTACTAATAAGGTTCCCAGCCAATCCATCCCAGACATCACTAAACCGAAAATCAAAACCGAACCCACTGTAGCGGACAAAGGTTCAAAGGCATCTAGTAAACTTACAGTCGATGGTTTCACATAGCGTAGAGCGTTAGCCATAATTTGAAATGGAATAATCGTTCCGATAATAATTATTGCACTTACGTCCAGCCATACCCTAGGTGTATTTGGAATTGCTGGAAACTGCGGATATACAATCATCAACCCAATTCCCACAAATAGCATCCCCCAGCCTGTTACAACCAAACTTGAGACTCTTTTAACAAGTTTAATCGGGATTAAAGTATAGCTTGCTTCTCCTAATGCCGATAGCAATCCAAAAAATAGGGCCAGTGGAGTAATTGCTAGTTGATTAAAATTACCATGAGTTGATAATAAGAATACGCCAATAAAAGCTAGGATAGCAGCTACTACATCCAATTTTCTTAATACTTGTTGATGGGTGACAGCCAAATATGTTAGGACAAAAAATGGCCCAATAAACTGCAAAATCGTGGCAATTGATGCATTTGCCATCTCAATTGCAATAAAGTAAAAGACTTGTACTGGTAACAAGCCAAAAACTCCATATGCAATAATGTGGAAAGTATTTTTCTTATCTTTTAAAACTGAAAATGGCTTTTGATGTAAGATTGTCGCAATAATTAATAAAACAATCCCAGAGATAATTAATCGGATTTGTGTTAACCAAATCGGCGTAATCTTACTACTCACTTTAAATAAAGATTCGGCAAATAATCCAGATATTCCCCACATTACTGCTGCTAAAGCAGCTAAAATTGTCCATAGCCTACTTTTTGCCTGTTTATCCATCCAACTTTTCCTCACAAATTAAAATTGATCTAAATCATCATAACATACTTCCTTTGTTACTTATTTCTCGCCTCATAAAAAATACTGCCCGAAAAATCGAGCAGTATTTTTTAATTCAACTAATTTAAATCTTTTCCATTGGATTCAATAACTTTCTTATACCAATAGAATGAATCCTTCGGCATTCTTTCTAAAGTGTCTTTACCATCATCATCACGATCTACATAGATAAACCCATAACGCTTACTCATTTGACCAGTACCAGCAGATACTAGGTCAATATATCTCCAGGTAGTATAACCAATAAGATCTACTCCGTCATTAATTGCACGCTCCATTGCTTTAATGTGCATTCTTAGATAGTCGATTCTATAATCATCGTGAATTTTACCGTCTTCACTAATTTCATCCACTGCACCAAGGCCATTTTCAACAACCATCATTGGAATATCGTAACGGTCATACATTAATTCAAGATAGTATTGTAAGCCATCTGGATCAGTTGCCCAGCCCCATTCAGAATACTTCAAATATGGGTTCTTGGCTCCAGCAGCAAAGTTACCACCTACTTTATCCTTTCTAAGTATATCATCTTTATTTGTAGTAGCTCAGACCTGATCACATCAGTAATCCGCTTATTTGCAATAGTTATAATTGCGCTTACATATGATTTTGTCAATAAGTATTTAAATAAAAATACTTATTTTTATGCAACAAAAAAAGAAGAGGCCTCTAGTCTCTTCTTTCTTTGTCTATATTTAGAATTAAACTTTACAATATTTACTTATCTCTACGCTTCTTACCAGCGCCTAAGCCGAACAAGCTACCTACTGCTGCAATAGCTAAACCTAAGATACCAGCTGTATTTTCAGACTTAGCACCTGTTTGTGGCAAAGTAGCCTTTTCAGAATGCTTAATTTGTTGTGCTGGAGTTGCGGAAGTCTTCTTTTCATTATTTTCTGCAACAGGCTTAGTAATAACTTGAGCAGTATTCTTACTGTTATTTTCCTTTGCGACAACATCGACATATACCTTAACTGTCAAGTCTACGCTTGAACCATCTGGGTAAGTTACTGTAATAACGCCAGTGTGTTCACCAACTGTATTGACATTCGGCACTTCTTTCCAAGTGTACTTAGTACCTGCTGGCATTTCATCCTTGTTCTTAATAGCATCTGCTGGGTTTGGAAGAACGCCTGGAGTAGTGTGAATTGGTTGTGTTTCTGGTGTTACATTGTTTGTATTAACAATTACCTTCACAGTTACTTCGTCCTTTGAGCCATCTGGGTAAGTTACAACAATCACACCAGTACTTTCACCTGGCTTAGTTACATCTGGGGTCTTCTCCCATGTGTACTTAGTTCCATCTGGTAAGTCACTCTTGTTCTTAATGCCTTCTGCTGGATTTGGTACAACACCGGTCTTAGTGTTTACATCTTGGCCTTCTGGAGTGTACTTGTCTGCATCAGTTGGAGTTGCTGGGTTTGTTACATGGATGGTTACTGGGACTTCATCCTTTGAACCATCTGGGTAAGTTACTACAATTACACCAGTACTTTCACCTGCAGTAGTTACATCTGGAGTGTCTTTCCAAGTGTACTTAGTGCCATCTGGTAAGTCACCCTTGTTCTTGATGCCTTCTGCTGGATTTGGTACAACACCGGTCTTAGTGTTTACATCTTGGCCTTCTGGAGTGTACTTATCTGCATCAGTTGGAGTTGCTGGGTTGGTTACGTGAATGGTTACTGGGACTTCGTCCTTTGAACCATCTGGGTAAGTTACAACAACAGTTGCTGGCTTGTCTCCTGCAGTAGTTACATCTGGAGTATCTTTCCAAGTGTACTTAGTACCATCTGGTAAGTCACCCTTGTTCTTGATACCTTCTGCTGGATCTGGTACAACACCGGTCTTAGTGTTTACATCTGGACCTTCTGGAGTGTACTTATCTGCATCAGTTGTTGGATTGGTTACGTGGATGGTTACTGGAACTTCATCCTTTGAACCATCTGGGTAGATTACAACAATAGTTGCTGGCTTGTCTCCTGCAGTAGTTACATCTGGAGTGTCTTTCCAAGTGTACTTAGTGCCATCTGGTAAGTCACCCTTGTTCTTGATGCCTTCTGCTGGATTTGGTACAACACCGGTCTTAGTGTTTACATCTTGACCTTCTGGAGTGTACTTATCTGCATCAGTTGGAGTTGCTGGGTTTGTTACGTGGACAGTTACTGGGACTTCATCCTTTGAACCATCTGGGTAAGTTACAACAACTGTGGCTGGCTTGTCTCCTGCAGTAGTTACATCTGGTGTGTCCTTCCAAGTGTACTTAGTGCCGTCTGGTAAGTCGCCCTTGTTCTTGATACCTTCTGCTGGATTTGGTACAACACCGGTCTTAGTGTTTACATCTTGACCTTCTGGAGTGTACTTGTCGGCATCAGTTGGAGTTGTTGGGGTTGTTACGTGGACAGTTACTGGGACTTCATCCTTTGAACCATCTGGGTAAGTTACAACAACTGTGGCTGGCTTGTCTCCTGCAGTAGTTACATCTGGTGTGTCTTTCCATGTGTACTTAGTGCCATCTGGTAAGTCACCCTTGTTCTTGATACCTTCTGCTGGATTTGGTACAACACCGGTCTTAGTGTTTACATCTTGACCTTCTGGAGTGTACTTGTCGGCATCAGTTGGAGTTGTTGGGGTTGTTACGTGGACAGTTACTGGGACTTCATCCTTTGAACCATCTGGGTAAGTTACTACTACTGTAGCTGGCTTGTTTCCTGCAGTAGTCACATCTGGGGTATCTTTCCAGGTGTACTTAGTGCTTGATGGTAAGTCACTCTTATTCTTGATACCATCTGCTGGATTTGGTAATTCGCCAGTCTTAGTATTAATTGTTTGGCCCTCTGGCTTATACTTATCAGCATCGGTCGTCTTAGATGGGTTTGTTACATGAACGGTTATGGGAACTTCATCCTTTGAGCCATCTGGGTAAGTTACAACAACTGTACCTGACTTGTCACCGGCAGTAGTCACATCTGGGGTATCTTTCCAGGTGTACTTAGTGCCTGATGGCAAGTCGCTCTTATTCTTGATACCTTCTGCTGGATTCGGTAATTCGCCAGTCTTAGTATTAATTGTTTGGCCCTCTGGCTTATACTTATCGGCATCGGTCGTCTTAGATGGGTTTGTTACATGAACGGTTACGGGAACTTCATCCTTTGAGCCATCTGGGTAAGTTACTACTACTGTAGCTGGCTTATTACCGGTAGTTGTTACATCTGGGGTATCTTTCCAGGTGTATTTGGTACCTGATAGTAAATCGCTCTTGTTCTTAATGCCGTCTGCAGCTGATGGTACAACACCGGTCTTAGTGTTTACATCTTGTCCTTCTGGCTTGTACTTGTCGGCATCGGTTTCTGGGCTTGTTACATGGACAGTTACTGGAACTTCAGTCGTTGAGCCATCTGGGTAAGTTACTACTACTGTAGCTGGCTTATTTCCGGTAGTTGTTACATCTGGGGTCGTCTTCCAAGTGTATTTGGTACCTGATGGTAAATCGCTCTTGTTCTTAATGCCGTCTGCAGCTGATGGTACAACACCGGTCTTAGTGTTTACATCTTGTCCTTCTGGCTTGTACTTGTCGGCATCGGTTTCTGGGCTTGTTACATGGACAGTTACTGGAACTTCAGTCGTTGAGCCATCTGGGTAAGTTACTACTACTGTAGCTGGCTTATTACCAGCAGTTGTTACATCGGGAGTTGTCTTCCAAGTGTATTTGGTACCTGATGGCAAGTCACTCTTGTTTGCAATACCTTCTTCTGCTGCTGGTACAACGCCAGTCTTGGTGTTTACATCCTGTCCTTCTGGCTTGTACTTATCTGCATCGGTTTCTGGACTAGTTACATGGACAGTTACCGGAACTTCAGTCGTTGAGCCATCTGGGTAAGTTACTACTACTGTAGCTGGTTTATTTCCGGCAGTTGTTACATCGGGAGTTGTCTTCCAAGTGTATTTGGTACCTGATGGTAAATCGCTCTTGTTCTTGATACCTTCTTCTGCTGCTGGTACAACACCTGTCTTCGTGTTCACATCTTGTCCTTCTGGCTTGTACTTATCTGCATCGGTTTCTGGACTAGTTACGTGGATAGTTACCGGAACTTCAGTCGTTGAACCATCTGGGTAAGTTACTACTACTGTAGCTGGTTTATTACCGGCAGTCGTTACATCGGGGGTCGTCTTCCAGGTGTATTTAGTGCCTGATGGTAAATCGCTCTTGTTTGCAATACCTTCTTCTGCTGCTGGTACAACACCTGTCTTCGTGTTCACATCTTGACCTTCCGGCTTATACTTGTCGGCATCGGTTGAAGTTGTTGGATTTGTTACATGAACGGTTACGGGAACTTCGTCCTTTGAGCCATCTGGGTAAGTTACTACTACTGTAGCTGGCTTATTTCCGGTAGTTGTTACATCTGGGGTCGTCTTCCAAGTGTATTTGGTACCTGATGGTAAATCACTCTTGTTCTTAATACCCTCTGCTGCACTTGGTACCACACCAGTCTTGGTGTTTACATCTTGGCCTTCTGGCTTGTACTTGTCGGCATCGGTTGAAGTTGTTGGATTTGTTACATGAACGGTTACGGGAACTTCGTCCTTTGAGCCATCTGGGTAAGTTACTACTACTGTAGCTGGCTTATTACCGGCAGTTGGTACATCTGGGGTTGTCTTCCAGGTGTACTTGGTATCTGATGGTAAATCACTCTTATTCTTAATACCTTCTGCAGCTGCTGGTACAACACCGGTCTTAGTGTTTATATCTTGACCTTCTGGTGTGTACTTATCGGCATCAGTAGTTATCTTAATTGAACTTGCTGGAATGTTAATGTTCAAGTAAGTTGGTTGACCATTTGCATCTTTATCAGTAAAGGTAATCTTGATAACACCGTCTTGACCTTGTGCATTAGGCTTAGTTGCCCATTCCGTCTTTGCAATTTCATCAGTTGGGATGTTGTTATCTACTAATTGGCTAAATTGTTCACTAGTCAAATCCGAACCAAGGACAATATTAACTGGAGCAGTTACAGCCTTAGCACCAGCCCCTTTAGCATCAATGGTAAATGGGTTAGTAGTTACAACACCATTCTTTGAGCCAAGTATATTCTTAGTTGCATCATTATCAGTAAAGTCAACATTAACACTAGTTGTGATGTCTTTACCGGATGCAATTGCGGTAGCAACATTAGTATCTGGAGTTGTAGTCCAGCTTACAGTCGATGGAGCAATAGTAATTGGAGTTGCTGTAGTTGAAAGTTTACCATCTGTTAATTCATAACCTTCTGCAGTTACAATACCAACTGGTGAGAGAACTTGTGAATTTTCAGTAGTTTCGTGAGCGTTAAGTTTAGAAGTGTCAACGCTAGTTACAACTGCACCATTATCACCCCAAGTTACTGTTTGACCAGCTTTAGTAACAATTACTGGAACAGTCGTTTCACTAGTACTAGTGTCTGGGTAAGTTACAGTTACTGGAATATTGTAAGCACCTGGAGTTACATCTGTACCTGGTTTAACAGTTACAGTACCAGTTGACGAATTAATAGTTGCCCAATCAGGTGTATCAGTATCTGTAGTAAAGGTCGTGCCAGCTGGAGCAGTAATATCTTTGCCATCTTGATTAGTAAATGACGGATCATCAATAGCAGTTTGACCTTGTTCAACATTTACTGGTTTATACGACGGAGTATATTGATTACTTTCATCTAAGTTTGAACCAAATTTAACTCCAGAGGCATTCCACCAACTAAAGTGGTTAATAAAACTATTCAAAGCTTTCGAAGCGGTAGTTTCATTTCCTTCAGGAACAACTGCACCATTAGAGAAGCTATTAGATCCTGAATCGGAGGCCATAGCTGTTAAGGTAACTTCATTAACACCTTTGGCTGGAGTATCGTCATTAACTGATCCATTCATATATTCAGAACCTGCATTGTTCCAATCACCAAAATCGCGATATGAACGAAAGGCATACGCATAGTCCCCACCTTGACTAGTATTATTCAAATATTTAACATTCCAAGTTACCGGTTTTGTTTCACCAGCTGGAATTATAGTCAATGGAGTATTGTAGGCACTATCAGGTGAATTAATTACAATGTGGGTCTGGTGATATGCATAGTCTCCTGCACCTTCAGTTTTAATTAAATATCCTGGTTTATTAAGTGCAGTACGCTGTAAATTAATTAACTTCGCATTGTTGAAATTAATGTAGTTTTGACTACTCGTTCCCCACATAGTCAAAATAGCTGGCCAGCCACCCCAATATTGACTCTTAGATAAAGTATAGGAAGAAGGCAGGTAAGATGAGTAAGCTGAATCTTGCAAATTCAAACTACCATCATTTACTTCAAGATGATAAATTTCACCATCTCCACTGCTTGGTCCCATTGCAAGTAAAGGAGCATCAGAATCAGTTACCTTGGTTCTAATGATAGAAAGAACAGCATTTGGACTAATTCTTACTGTACTGTCATTAGTGTCACCATCATAGTCCAATCCGACTAAGCCAGCGGAACGGAAGCCGGTACTATTCATCTTGCTAGTAGTAATTTTTAATGAAGCTGAATCTTGCAAGTCAAGGTTACTTGCATTATTGACTCCCATTGAATCGCCAGAACCTAATTCCATGGTTACTTGAGCATTAGGCATTAAACGCAATACCCCAGAAGTTGCATTGTCAATTGTTTGATTGCCAGCACCATTAGCAAATGAAACACCTGCCATATTTGAAGTAGCTTCACTGTTAAAATCAACTTGCGCACTACTATCAACAACAACATTACCTGAAGCTAGGATATCTGCTAAGTTACTTGAACTATTATTATTTGCAGTAAATACAGTAGACCCATTACTAAAGTTAACATTGTTTGCTTGAATTAAAGCTGAACTCGTAATATTCGAATTAGTTAAATTACCTTGTAATTTATTCTCTCCCTCAAAATTAACGTTAACATTAGGATACGAGGAAGCAGTTGAATTATTAAGTAATTGGCCGGAATCTTTACTTGTTGTAACTCCATTAAAGGTCAATGTACTATCATTAGAGGTTGCACTGTTAAACCAAAATGGGCCATATCCACTAGTTGTTTGAAGATTTAGATCCTTTAAAATGACATTCCAATTGCGAGTAGGATTGCTTGCGTTTGGCTCATAGTAGGTATTACTGTCAAGATCAATATAGTTTCCTCCCATGTTTAAAGAATATTGCTTTTGACCATCAATTGTTACTGTACGAGCAATTCCATAGTTATTTATATCCTGATAGCTACCATTATTTAAATTAGCATTACTAAAATCAATATTCTTATCTAAAGTAATTGTACTTACATTTTTATTTTGTAAAGCGTTTAAGAATTGAGAATAATCATTAACTGATTCTGTTTGATTATTAGTTGCTTGAACATTTGCCTTTTGAACAATTGGCTTTACTGCATTATTTTGATTACTTGCAGTCAGATTCGTTTTTTCTGAATTTTCAGTTTGACTATTTGCTACACTTTTATTTAAAGTTTCTTGTGAAGTATTATTAGTAGTATTGTTATTAACTTTAGTTTGAACAGCAGCTGGTGCTTTTACAGTATTAACTACAGTATTTTGTGATTTTACAGTACTATTAACTGCAGTATTGGTAGCATTTTTCCCCTTCTCATTCGAAAGTACTTCTGCTGTTTTGTTTACTTCACTCCCATTTTTTACATTTACACTATTTGGAGTAACTGTATCGGCTTTTACGCTTTGACTGTCTACGCCAATTCCAAAAAGAGTAAATCCAATTAAAACTGAAGCAGCTCCAATTGAAAATTTCCTAATTGAAAACCGCTCTTTTTTGTTCTCCATTTTACGAATTTTTTCTTGATAATTATTTCTGGATAACATTATTTGTCTCCTCCACAAATTAAGTAAGCCTTTTCACCACACAATATAGAACCTCATTTACTGATAGTCAAGAATTAAGTAACTTATCTTATTTAATAATTGATACCTTATGTTTCATAGCTAATAAAGTTCTATACTTTTCCAGTCAGATAATTATAAAAGCTAAAAACAGCCCTTATTTTTATAAGGACTGTTTAAAATCGAGTGAGACAAATTTAGCAAAATTTTTATATAGAAAAAGGAACTGCTTTTACACAGTTCCTTCTCGATTATCTAGTAATACTATCTGCACGGCCTTTATAATCACCATTTTCAGTTCCAATAATTAATTCTTCGCCTTCCTTAATGAAATCTGGTACAGTTACAACTAAGCCAGTATCCATTGTTGCAGGCTTACCACCACCAGCAGCAGTAGCACCCTTTATTTCTGGTTGAGTTTCTTTAACTGTCATCTTTACAGTGGATGGTAAGTTAATTCCGATTAATTTACCTTCATCAGTGAACTTAAGGTCTACTTCAATATTTGGCATCAAGAATTTAGCTTCTGAAGCTAAATGTTCTTTAGGAATTAAATATTGTTCATAAGTATCTGTATCCATAAAAATAAAGTTAGTGCCATCATCGTAAAGATATTGTGCTTTTTTCAAGGAAACATTAACTAAGTCTACTTTTTCACTTGGACGCATTGTTTTATGCACAACTGCACCACTCATAACACCACGCAAATCCATTTGCATAACTGTATTACCTTTACCGGGTTTGTGGTGATTACTCTTTAATACTTCAATCAACTTACCATCTTGGTTAAAAATCATACCTTTTTTTAATTCAATTGCTTGCATTAACAAATACCTCTAAAATTTCTTAATATACATATCACTAATTTCATGATTACCGTACTTTTTAATAATCATGTCTGCTCGTTTTTTAGTTGGTTCAATATACTCGTGTAAGTTCTTTAAGTTAACATCTCGCCAGACTTTTTTGGCAAAAATATCCGCTTGTTCACGTGGTACATGAGCCCATTGATAAAAATAATTGTCCGGATTATTGCGATTAATTTCTAACATTAAATGATAGCGATCAAGATACCATCTTTCTAAGTCTTCTTCACTAGCATCGAGATAAATCACATAATCTAAGAAATCACTTGGCGGTGCTTGGCCGTTAGGAGGAACTTCTAGTAAATTTATTCCTTCTACTACTAAGACATCCGGCTGTTCAACCGAGCCAACTTCATTAGGAACTAGATCAGAAATTTCCTGTGAGTATAGTCGATATGGTACTCTTTCTTTACCAGCTTTAACACTTGACAGAAAAGTAGAAAAGGCATCCCAATTAAATGATACTGGGAAGCCCTTTTGATCCATTAAGTTTTTAGCTTTAAGTTCTGCATTAGACATTAAAAATCCGTCAGTAGAAACTTGAGCAATCTTTTTATCCGGTTCAAGGCGTTCAAATAACCGCGTTATTTTCTTGGCAAAGGTGGACTTACCAACAGCAACAGATCCCGTCACTCCAATTATAAAAGGAATCTTTTGCCACTGTTCTTTATAAAATGTTTGTTGAGTATGATAAACAGCATTTTTTTGACTCATGATATATTGAAGATTCTTCATCATGAAAATTTCTGCACTAAATTCATCACTTGGAGGAATTAATGCCTGCCACTTATCAGGTGTCAAGTGTAAAAATTGCTCTTGCATAAAAAGCCCGCCTTCCTTCTGCCTTGTTCCTAGTATTTTTACATTGTTCAGCCTATCATATATATTGAGAGAAAGAAAAGAAGATAACTATGAAAAAAATTATTCTTTTTGGTGATTCCTTACTTGCAGGGTATATTAATGGACACGCAACTAATATTGTAACTCAAGGACTGCAAGAAAAATTACCTAAATTTACAATTATTAATAATTCTGTACCTGGAAGTACAACTGAGGAGGCAATTGATTTTTATGATTTAAGGATTAAACCTTTCAATTACGACTTAGTTATACTCGCCTTAGGTACTAATGACGCAAATATGCAATTTGGCTTAAGCGCTGGACGCTATGCACATAACTTGCAAGTTCTAGTAGATTTAATTGGTGTCGACAAAACAATTTTAATGGGACCTTCCTATACTAATTGGAAAATCGCCAAAGATCAAGCATGGCCAAAAACATTACAATTTGAATTAGTAGCTGAGCAATGTCATATCGAAAATAATATTCCATTCTTAAACTTTTCAAAAGTAATGCGTGAGACAGGTCATCCAAATGGTTTACTTCAGAAGGACGGTATCCATTTAAATCAAGAAGGTAATAAATTACTAATTGAAAAGCTTGCTAAATTAGTCAAAGAGAAAGAACCAGCTGCTATATCATAAAAAAGCATCCCAATAACGGGATGCTTTTTTACTACGCTATTCAATATAAAGTGCTTGTTTACCTTGCTGGTTATAACTTGCCTCTATCTTCTTTAAGCTTACCTTTTTATTTTTAACACCATAAGGATCATTTACATACACAATCCCCTTTTTCTTGTCGTAACCTGTAATCACACAAGCATGAGATGACGGCGTTACATGAACTTTTCCTTGCTTGGTAGACCAAGTCTGCATATCATTTACACGATCAAACTTCAAAGTTGTAATAATTACTACGGGATGTCCTTCAGAAACTAATTTCAATACTCGAACAAAGTTATTGCCTGTATAGTTGCGAATTCTATTAGTATATTTTCTTGCAACATTATACAAAGGTTCATTATAAACACACCAGCCTGCATTTTTGATACTCATATAGCCAACAAAACCAACATGTGGATTTCCACGATAATTATTGCCAACAAAAGATGATACATGCTTGATATTCGATGACAACTCTAATTTACTTACATTAATATCATAGTATTTCAACAACATTGAAAGTGAGGTAACCTCACAACCATTTGGTAAGTCTGGTAATTGATTTTCTAAGGGAACATTTAACTTCTGTTCTGGTTTTAAAGTAAGCCAATCATATTCATTTTGAAATCTTTTAAAATTAAATCCTAAGGCGATTACTCCAGCAGTAATTAACAATATAACTGTATACAGAATTCTTCTTCTACGCCGATATTTTCTAGCTCTATTTAATCTTTTCATGCTAAGTATTTTAACTATTATGTATTAAGTCTGTCAAAATGCATAAGAATTAAATAGAATTAACTTTAAATCCTTATCTGCTTACCTTAATAATAAAAAATCCCTCTAAATCAAGGTTTTAATGATACCAAGATCTAAGAGGGATTTTATTTTTACTTATTTACGTAAGTTTTTTCATCTAAATTATCAAACAAAGGGCTCTTCTCACCTGTATAAATTAAGTCTAATTTATACATTGCCCGCGAGGCAATGGTGTAAAGCAATTGAGTTTCATCTAATTGATGATAATTTTCTTTTGAAACACCCCAAGCAACTACTGCATCAAATTCTAGTCCTTTAGCAAGATAGGATGGCATTACTAAAGTACCCGGTACTAAACGCTGGTTTGCCGACCCAATTAAAGTTGCCTTAATCTTTCTTTCTTTTAATACTTTAGCAACTTCTTGAGCTTCAGCCAATGTCTTAGTAATAATTGCTGTTGTTAGCTTTTGTTCATCGTTTTCGGCCAATATATCTTCTAAGGCACTGTATTCTTTTTCAATACTATCGCGCTTGTAAAAGGCTGGCTTTGGACCACGTCTATCAAAAGCTTCAATCTTTTCACCTTGACGCAAAATTTGCTTAGTGAAGTTAGTTATTTCCTTTGTTGAACGGTAAGACTTGGTTAATTGAACAACATCCGTCTTTTCAGGATCAAACAATTTAGAGATTTGACTCAAAAGTGTTTTACTTTCATCTTTAGTAAAAATAGCTTGATTCAAGTCACCTAACATCGTGAACTTAGCTCTAGGGAAATTGTACTTAAGATATGCCAATTGGAATGGAGTGTAATCCTGAATTTCATCAATAAAGGCATAGCGCATTTCATAATCTGTTCTACGTCCAGTTACTAGATCATATAGGTAAAGGTAAGGAGAAATATCGGCCATCTTGATTCTTCCAGCCTTAAACCGCCCTTTAACATTTTCAATATGAGCATCCCATTCCTCTTGGGTAATATCCCATTTACTTAAGTCAATTATCTTAGGAACGGCACGTAAAAAGCGTAAGTATTGTGCACGAATATTTAAAAAGCGATTCTGACGAATCTTGCGACTAACTTGCTTTAATTGATTAATTACAATCTTACGAGCCAAAAAGTGTTCTTCTTTTGCACTAGATTCAAATTCTTGATCGGGACGATCATATAGTTTATTTAATTGTTCTTGATCCAAAGATTCAATAGTTTTATCAACCCATGCCTTCTTAGTTTCAGGTTCAATTCTGCGGTTTAAACTATTAATCAAAGCTTCTTTTGTAGCTTCAATTCTATTTCTTAAGTGGTAGTTTTCATTAAAGCCGTAGTAAATTTCCTTGATCTTTTCCTTATCAAAAAATGGCTTTTCTTTACTCTTAAAGTAAATGTTCTTAAAAATCAAACCATTCTTTTCAAGATGTTTAGCATAGCGAGTTACTGCATTAAAGAATTGGAGTGAGTTCTTCAAGTTAACGATCTTATCGTTTTGCTCATTATCTTCGAATTGTTCAAATAAGTTTTCAACGTTCATTCCGGGAACACGGCGAGAAACAAACTGCCAGTAAGTCATTTGAACCATATTCTGTTCTCCCATTTCCGGAAGAACATTTTTAACATAATCATTAAATAATTGATTTGGGCTGAACATAATAACATCGCTAGAAGTCAAATTACCACGGTAGCGATATAGTAAGTAGGCCACACGCTGCATAATGGCAGATGTCTTACCCGAACCAGCAGCCCCTTGAACAAATAAAAGATCAGCACTAGTATTTCTAATAATTTTATTTTGCTCACGTTGAATGGTAGTCACAATTGACTTCATCTGTGTAGATGATTTTTCATTCAAGACATTTAAGAGCATTTGATCCCCAATGGATTCATTGGTATCAAACATATTAGTAATCTTGCCATCTTTAATTAAAAATTGACGCTTCTTAGTCATATCAACAGTTTGCACACCATCTGGTGCATTATATGATACTTTTCCTAATTTTCCATCATAGTAAATAGAAGATATTGGTGCACGCCAATCATAGATTAAAAAATGATCTTCTTTATCTGCAAAAGAACCTAATCCAATATAAATAGTTTCTGGTTCTTCATTAGGTTCTTGAAAATCAACTCTTGCAAAATATGGCTTCTTTTCTAAACGCTGCAAGGTTGATAATTGCTTAGCTGAATGTTGCCAGGCATTTTGTCTTTCCGCTAACATCTGTTGTTGCTGGTGAATAGACAAAGCAGTATCCATTGAAGTGGAGTAGCCATCATAATCTAATTTCACATCATCAAAAAAGTGTGAATTGATATTTTGAGCTTCATTTTGTGCATGTTCGATTGAATGATCAAGCTCTTTTTCTTTCTTCTTAATTAAGCCAAGAACATCATCTAGATGCTTTTGCTCTTTTTGTTGTTCAGTTTCTTTTACCAAAATTACGTCACCTATTTCTAGCATTAGTAAAAACGTTGCATATTATTTTATCATATGTATACGCTTTCTAAAAGAATTTATAATTTTCAGAAAGTCTCAACTGTTATTTAGTCTTTTCTTAAATAATTAGTTTTATAATTAAATAAAATTACATTGCGAGATGAGAAAGTGAAACGATTTTTTAAAACAATTCTAGTTCTAGCCCTCCTTTTTGTGGGGCTTGAGTTCGCCTATCAAAAAGCTGCTCCAGAAATTAAAAAAACATTTGGAACTAGAAATCCCCTCCCATATCTAACTGCAAAAGTACAACAATTTATTTCACCTGAAAAAATCCAAAATGATGATAAGGATGGAGATAATTCTAAAGGACATACTTTTGACTCTAATACAGCCACTGTCTACATCGATCTTTCTGATCCAACGCTAAAACAAGCTGCGCTTGATGGAATTAACGTTTGGAATAACACAGGTGCCTTTAATTTTAAAATCACAAATGATAGAAATAACGCCAAAATTATTATTAAGTCAATGAATGACGGTGAAACAAATGCAGCCGGACTAACCGATACTCAATACAACTCATTAACTGGGCATTTACTTAAGGCTACGGTTCGCTTAAATTCATATTATCTTTTAAATCCAAGCTATGGCTACAATAATGGACGAATTGTGAATACCGTTGAACATGAATTAGGTCATGCAATAGGATTAGGTCATAAAGATGGGATTTCAGTTATGTATCCCCAAGGATCTTTTTATACAATTCAACCAAGTGACGTCCAAGATGTTAAAAAATTATATCAAGAACAATAAGAGCGACTCAATGCTGAGAGTCGCTCTTATTTCATATTTTTCTTTTTTAATTGACTTTGCTTTTTAAAATATGGAATCCAAAATGTTATCACGTAACCAACTGCAATTCCAACAAAAGTCCAGACCATAATGTTTTTGACAAATAGGCCAATAAACAAACCAATTAAGCCAAAAATCCCAATAATAAATGATTGCTCAAGTTGTTTCATATTCCTTCCCTCATTTCTCTCTTAACTATAGCAAAGGTATATTATTATAAGCATATTTTTAGACTTAAACTGTCAGTTATTTTATACTATATTTCATAAATATAATTAGCTTTAAATGTATAAATAGCAATATTTCATAAAGCTATACAAATTAAAATTATTCATTTTTAATAATAAGAAAGGAATGGTATATCCTTTATGGATAGTCAGAAACAACCTCCCGCGTATTCTCAAACAAAAGACGAGTTATTTTCAAATCTAGAAACAAGCTCAGCTGGTTTAAGCGAGCCAGAAGTTGACAGACGGTTAAAAAAATATGGACATAATGTTTTAAATGAAAAGCCCCCTAAGTCAATTTTAAACATGCTCAAAGAGCAAATCTTTGATCCAATGATTTTAATTTTATTAGGGGCAGCTACTTTTTCAGCCCTTTTAAATGAATGGGTAGAAGCTGGTGTAATTTTCTTCATTGTGGTAATCAACTCTATTATTGGTATTATCCAAGAAAAGAAAGCCCAAGCTTCTCTTGCCGCTCTAAAAACAATGAGTGCTCCAACTGCAACAGTAATTAGAAATGGATCTGAAAAAATTGTTTCAGCTAGTGAATTAGTAGTCGGCGACCTAGTTATCTTAACCAACGGTGATATGGTGCCTGCGGATTTACGCCTAACTCAATCCAATAACTTGAAAATTGCTGAAGCTTCTTTAACCGGAGAGTCAATTGCCAGTGAAAAGAATGCAGCTGCTGTTCTTTCTCCTGATTGTCCCTTAGGCGATAGAAAAAATATGGCCTACACTTCTTCAATTGTTACTTATGGTCGAGGAAGTGGAATTGTAACTAAAACTGGGATGAATACAGAAATTGGTCAAATTGCTGGAATGCTAGAAGACGATGATACTAGTGATACTCCACTGAAGCGGAAACTTAACGCTGTGGGTAAAATTCTAACAATTATTGGTTTAATCATTTGTGTTTTAATTTTTGCCATCGGCGCTTTTTATGGACGTCCTCTTCTACCACAATTTTTAGTAGCAATTTCTTTAGCTATTTCAATCATTCCAGAAGGACTTCCAGCAACTGCAACCATCATTATGGCACTTGGAGTACAGCGAATGGCTAAGGAACATGCCTTAATCAAAAATCTACCAGCAGTTGAAACACTTGGAAACGCAACAGTTATTTGTTCTGACAAAACAGGAACTCTAACGTTAAACAAAATGACAGTAACTCATTTAGCTAACGGAGATGATTTCCTTAACAAAAAGATCTTAAAGGCTCAAAAAGCAGTAAAAAACAATAATGCTTATAAAGACTTAATGTATGCTGCTAGTCTTTGTAATGATGCTTCTCTTAGTCCTGCTAGTCCAGAAGAAATTATTGGTGACCCTACAGAAGGGGCCTTAATTCCACTAGCACAAGATTTTGGATATTCCGTTTCTAGCTTAAGAAAAGAATATCCAAGACTTGGCGAATATCCTTTTGATTCAATTAGAAAACGTATGTCTACAATTCATGAAATAAACAATGAATATGTTGCCTATACTAAAGGAGCACTGGACGAATTACTACCACTCTGTGACTACATTGCTACAAGCAATGGAATGCAGAAATTAACTAAGACTGATAAAGAAAACATTTTAGCCTTATCATATAAGATGTCTGACCAAGCCTTGAGAGTTTTAGGTTTTGCCAGCCGAACCATTTTGAATTTACCGCAAGAAAATGAAGATATTGAACAACATTTAGTTTTCTTAGGAGCTGTTGGGATGATTGACCCAGCTAGAGATGAAGTTAAAGCATCAATCAAAATGGCTCGCGAAGCAGGCATTAAAACTATTATGATTACTGGTGACCATAAAAATACTGCGGTTGCTATTGCTAAAAACTTAGGCATTTATGCTAATGGAAATACTGTTATTTCTGGTACTGAACTAAACGAGATGGCAGATAGCGAATTAGATCAAGCAGTTAAGTCAACCACAGTTTTTGCTCGTGTTTCACCTAATGATAAGTTAAAAATTATTCAAAGCCTAAAGCGAAATGAAGAAGTAGTAGCTATGACAGGTGACGGAGTTAATGATTCTCCCGCTTTAAAAGCAGCTGATATCGGAGTTGCGATGGGAATTAGTGGTACTGACGTTGCTAAAGATGTCTCAGACATGATTTTACTTAACGATAGTTTTACAACTATTACTGCCGCCATTAAAGAGGGACGAAAGGTTTACCGCAATATTCAGAAAGTAATTCAATTTTTACTAGTCGGTAATATTGCAGAAATTACTACTTTATTTATTGCTACCCTCTTTAATTGGGATGCACCACTACTTGCTGTTCATATTCTTTGGGTCAATTTAGCTACCGCCAGCTTACCGGCTCTAGCTTTAGGAGTAGATCCTGCAAGTAAAAATATTATGAAACATAAACCAGTGAAGACTGGAACCTTATTTGAAAGAGATCTAGTCTGGCGCGTTATCAGCCAAGGAATCTTTGTTGCCTTAATGACACTATTAGCTTACTGGATTGGAGACACTTTTGATAATCCGATTGCTGGTCAAACAATGGCCTTCTGTGTTCTAGCTTTATCTCAAATGTTCCGCGCATTTAATCAACATTCTAATACTGATCCGATTTGGATTAGAGGAAACAAAATTAATATTTGGTTAATTGTATCCTTTATCGTTTCAGCAGTTTTAATGGGAGTTATTCTCTTTACTCCTAACTTACAATCTCTCTTTCATTTGACTAACCTGACATCAAGACAATGGCTAGTAGTCATCATTCTTTCTCTATTCTCAATCTTACAAGTTGAATTAATGAAGCTAATCAAGCGATCTGTTAAAGCTCGTCAACAAAGCCGAGCATTAGAATCAGTCACAGATTAGCACATTATATTAATAGAACTTTAGCAAGCATATTTTTAGACTTAATAGCAAATACCTTGTACAATGAAAATATAAATTTAACACTTACATAAGCATAAAGGCATAACTAACTTTATGCTTTCTACTTTTCTGTAATCAAATAACTAACACATTTTAAATATAAAAAACAGCCAAATTACTCTATCTTGAGTAGTTTGGCTGTTTTTATTGTCAGATTATGCTAAATAGATTTTTTCATAACTGCTGCAAGTGCCTGCTCCTTAATTTTATCTACATCAACTTTATTAAGCTTTTCATATTCTCGCGCTAAAACATCGCATAAATATAATTGTGATACCTGACCAGCTACGGTACCAATATTCATAAATTCACTAACGGACGTCTGCAAGCTTACATCCCCTAATTGAGCAATCGGTGACGTAAGATCGTTAGTAATAGCAATAATTTTAGCGCCGTATTCTTTAGCAACTTTGAGTGAATCATAAGTGTCTTTAGTATGACCAGAGAGTGATAAGCCAACTACTAGGTCATCTTTACTTAATAAGGTCGCAACTTGAACTTGAATATGCGGATCAGACTCCGCATTGGCAATCAAACCAATTCTAAGCCAGGTTCTTTCATAGTCTCTAGCTGATTCGCCTGAGTGACCCAAACCAAAAATATGGATTCGGCGTGCTTTAGCTAATAAACTAACTGCTTGTTTTAAAACAGAAGGATTGATCAATTCTTCTGTTTTTTCAATTGAAGAAATTAAAACTTTACTACTTAACTCTGAAGATGTTTGAGCTTCGTCATGACCTTTTGAGGTAGTCATCATTGAATCTTGTGCTAAAGCTATTTTTAGATCCGAGAAACCTGAATAGCCTAATTTTTTACAAAGTCTAACAATTGTGGCATCTCCAGTATTAGTTGCAGTCCCTAGCGACTTAATCGTGTCATAAATCACATGTTCAGTATGACTCGCAATATAGTTAGCCAATTTATTTTCTGACTTAGTTAGCTTGTCTTTATTTTGATTGTATCGCTGTATAAATTCCATTGTCTCACATCCTGATTATAACTATATCATGCTTTTATAAGAAAACGCTTGCACAAAAATAAAATTCATTATATTATTTCTTTAGGAGGAAAACTCCAAAATAATATTTATTTGGAGTATATTTACAAATGAATAAAGAAGAATTTATTAACAAAATCCAT
Organism: Lactobacillus johnsonii; assembly: GCF_014058685.1. Classification (NCBI taxonomy): domain Bacteria; kingdom Bacillati; phylum Bacillota; class Bacilli; order Lactobacillales; family Lactobacillaceae; genus Lactobacillus; species Lactobacillus johnsonii. The sequence goes on from NZ_CP059055.1 coordinate 1,710,752, forward strand.
GGTGGCTTAATTATTTCATGTCAAGCTTTACCAGGCGAACCATTGTATACAGAAGAAGGCGGAATTATGCCCCTAATGGCTAAAGCGGCCCAAGAAGCAGGCGCAACAGGCTTAAGAGCAAATTCCGTTAGAGATATTAAACAAATTAAAAAAATTGTTGATCTTCCAATGATTGGAATTATCAAACGGGACTATCCACCAGAAAAGCCCTATATTACTCCAACTATGAAAGAAGTAGATGAATTAGTTGAAACTGGCGTAGAAGTAATTGCAATTGATGCAACTTTGCGTCCAAGACATGATGGTAAGACAGTAAATGAATTCATTAAAGAAATAAAAACTAAGTATCCAAATCAACTTTTAATGGCTGACACTTCAAATTTTGAGGAAGCAAAAAATGCTTATGAGGCAGGCGTTGATTTTGTTGGTACTACGCTTTCTGGCTACACTGAAGAAAGTCCTAAAACTGATCACCCAGACTTTGATTTAATTAAAGATCTAGTTGATGCAGGTCTTCCAGTAATTGCTGAAGGGAAAATCCATACTCCAGAACAATTAAAGCAAGTTATTGACATCAACCCAGCAGGAATTGTAGTCGGAGGAGCAATCACTCGCCCATTACAAATTGCTAAAACTTTTACTTCAGTTTTCGAAAATTAACCGAGCGTAACGAAACGAGGCGTAATCATGTCTAAGAAATTTTCTCATATTGGCCAAGCCTTCTCACAACTGAGGCAAGCCTTTATGCTTCCAATAGCTATTTTACCTGTAGCCGGCTTACTCCTAGGACTAGGCGGAGCCTTAACCAATAAAGCTGCCGTTACCTCTTATCCTTGGCTTAATCAAGAATGGCTTCAAACAATTCTAAAGATAATGAATTTTGCAGGAAGTGCTGTTTTTAATAACTTAGCTCTTATTTTCTCAATTGGTTTAGCAGTTGGCTTAGCAAAAGGGGATAAAGGAACAGCTGGCTTAGCGGGTGGCGTTGCCTATCTAGTATATACAGCCACAATCTCAGGACTACTCCAACTATTTTCACCTAAAAACACTATTGATACAGGAGTATTAGGTGCAATTGTGATTGGCTCAGTTGTTGCCTACCTACATAATCATTATCGCAAGGTAGAATTACCACAATTCTTAGGCTTTTTTGGTGGTTCAAGATTTATTCCTATTATTTCATCTTTAGCTGCGATTGTTATTGGTGCTATCTTCTTCATTATTTGGCCACCAATTCAAAGCGGTTTAACCAGTGCAGGTTATGCAATAGCTAAAATGGGAAGTTTGGGAAGTTTTCTATATGGCTTCTTGCTTCGCTTAACTGGAGCAGTTGGTCTACATCACACAATTTATCCAATGTTTTGGTACACAGCCCTAGGTGGAACTGCAGATGTAGCTGGTAAAACTGTTGTTGGTGCTCAAAATATTTTCTTTGCTCAATTAGCTGATCCTAATCACCATGGTTTGTTTACTTACGGTACTAGATTTTTTGCTGGTCGTTTTGCAACTATGATGTTTGGTCTTCCAGGGGCCGCTTTAGCAATGTACCTTTGCTTACCTAAGAGAAACCGGAAGACTAACGGTGGTCTATATCTTTCAGGTGGTTTAACCTCATTTTTAACTGGTATTACTGAACCAATTGAATATACTTTCTTATTCGTAGCACCTTGGTTATATGTTATCCATGCTTTTCTCGATGGATGTTCATTTTATGTTGCTGATATCATGAATATTAGAATCGGAAATTCATTCTCTGGTGGTTTAATTGACTATCTTCTCTTTGGTGTCTTACAAGGAAAAGATAAAACTAATTGGCCGAATGTCTTAATTATGGGAGTTATCTGGTTCTTCCTTTACTTCTTTATTTTTACTTTTTGTATTAAAAAATTCCATGTTGGTATTCCAGGAATGGTTGTAGAAGAAAATCAAGATGCTGAAAAAATTATGTCAAACAGCCCCAAGACTGACGACAAACTATACAATGAATCTTGTGAGATTATCACTGCTCTTGGCGGTTTAGAAAACATTGAAACTGTTTCAGCTTGTGCAACCAGATTGAGAGTTTCTTTAAAGAATAATAGTTTAGTTAATGATGATGTATTTAAAATGTTGGGCGCTCCTGGGGTATTAAAAGTTGCCGGTGGTGTTCAAGCTATTTTTGGTGGAAAAGCCGATCTATATAGTCAAGAAATTAATGACATTATCGCCCATCCAGATATGCAGCCCGCAAATAATCCACAAGTGGATAAAGTTTCTAATCCTCAATCAAATTCTGTGCATAAGTCAGAAAAGATTATTTTCAAGGCACCTGTCAAGGGAACTTTTGAAGATATATCTCAAGTTAATGACGAAGTATTTTCACAAAAGATGATGGGTGAAGGATTTGCAATTAAACCGGAAAATGGAAAAATTTATAGTCCGGTTAACGCTACAGTCGTATCAATCTTTAAAACAAAACATGCTGTAGGCCTTAAAACCGAATCTGGTTTAGAAGTTATGCTTCATCTTGGAATAGATACTGTTGAACTAGAAGGTAAGCCATTTACCTTAAAGGTAAAAGAAGGCGATCAAGTAACTTCAGAGACACAGTTAATTGAAATGGATCTAAAACAAATTGAAACTGCTAAAAAAGATCCAACAGTTATGACTCTTATTACTAATAGTAGTGATAGAGTTGAACAAGTCGAAGATATCGTTACAAGTGGACAATTAGTCGAGGCACATAATGAGGTCTACTCCGTAACTACTAAATAACTTTAATCCCTCTATAAACAAAAAATGTACTCAAGTTTCCATTTTCTTGAGTACATTTTTTATGTTCTTTTATTTTATCTAGTAGTAATATCTACATCTAGTTCAATTGGACAGTGATCTGAGCCCATAATATTACTTAAGATTTTAGCATTAGTTAATTTATCTTCCAAATTATTCGATACTAGGAAGTAATCGAGTCTCCAGCCAAGATTTTCTGCCCGAGCTTCCTTATCACGATAGCTCCAATAAGTATACTTAGCTTCATCTGGGTGGAAGTAACGGAAAGTATCAATAAAACCAGCATTTAATAATTCAGAAAATTCTTTTCTTTCAATACCAGTAAATCCTGGACGATGGTGATTATCATCTGGTTCAGCTAAATCGATTCTCTCGTGAGCGACACTCATATCTCCGCCAATAATTACTGGCTTGTATTGCATTAATTTAGTAACGTAATTTCTAAAAGTTTGTGCCCATAATTCTCTGAAGTCTAATCTTTGAAGCTTTTCTCCAGAAAATGGTACTTGAACATTAATAAAGTAAAAGTTTGAAAACTCTAAAGTAATGCTTCTTCCTTCACCATCAACTTCTGGAACACCGAAGCCATTAGCCACAGTAATTGGTTTTTCTTTTGTAAATACTGCAGTGCCGGCATAGCCCTTTCTTTCAGCATAATTCCAATATTGATAATATCCTGGTAAATCAATTTTTACTTCATTTGGCTCAACACGAGTATCTTGTATTCCAAAAATATCTGCATCTAAATCAGTAAACGTGTTAACAAAGCCATGACGTAAAGCAGCCCGTAAACCATTTACATTCCAAGACATAAATTTCATAATAATTCTTCTTTCCATCACAAAATAATAGGTCTTATCAACTCAATTGTACAAACTTAATCCCCATAGATGAAATATTTCGACCTAAAAAATCGGATTAACTATTTAAGCTAATCCGATCTTTTCTTATCTTGTCTTTAAATGCCAAACAAAGAATCCAATTCCAATTACTAATGCTAAAATTCCGGTCCAAATTAAACCAGCATAAAAGCCGCCAATAATTCCTAGAATTCCAGCAACAATCATCATCGCTAAGCCAGCAATATCACCGCCTAGCCCATCACTATTTTCAGTTGAAACATAAACAATGCCGCTAGCCATAAACAGACCGCAAAGGAGAACTCCAATAATTCCTGCTACCATGTTTTTCTCAGCAATTATCCCCAAGAATCCACCTAGTAGTCCCTGAATAAATAGCCAAACTGAATAGACAATCATTAAAATTCCAATTACTAATTTTGTAACTCTCATAAAAACCCCTCTTCTTTCATCTATTAAGTTAATATACTTAGACCGAATATTCAAAATTTTTGATACAATACTTCTATGCTATAAATGAAAGACACAAAACATAATGAAAATATTTGAGTTTATTGGATTAAGTATTTATTTAGTGCTAATTGCGATTTTAATAGTTCGTCAAGTTAATGTAAGTCGTAATTTTAGAAATAATAAAATTGATGAAGAAACACATCAGAAATTAACTAAAAGAAACACAATTTTATTAGTTATAGTAGGTATTCTACTGATTTTATTTTTATATACACCGTTTAAAATTTTGATTTTTTAGATTTGTTATAATGTAAATTAGTGTTATTCAAGGAGTTTACAAATGAAGAGAATTTATATTGTTCGTCATGGTCAAACTTATATTAACCGCTACGATAAAATGCAGGGTTGGTGTGATACACCCCTAACCGATGAAGGAATCCAAGGTGCAAAAGATGCAGGTAAAGCTTTGAGTGAAGTTCCTTTTGATATTGCTATCTCAAGTGACTTAAAAAGAGCTAGTGATACTTGCAATTATATTATTAATGAAAATTGTAACCGAGATGAGTTGCAACACATTGCAACACCATTTTTTAGAGAACAATTCTATGGCTTCTTTGAAGGGATGAATTCAGACGAAGCATGGCGTATGATCGGTGGACCTCACGGTTATCCAAGACGAGATGAACTACTTAAAGAAGTGGATATCAACACGATTAAGGACTACATGAAAGAAGCAGATCCATATCATGAAGCTGAAAATGCAGAAGAATATTGGAATCGCGTCGATGAAGGTTTTGATTTAATTAGTCAATTAGATGGTGCTGAAAATATTCTTCTTGTTACCCATGGCTTTACAATCAGAAGTATTGTTTCTCGTTTTGCTCCTGGAGAATATAATTTAGCCCATGGTCCAAGAAATGCGTCAATTACAATTATGAATATGACTGACAAGGATATGAAGATTACTTCCTATAATAAAATGTCAGTATAGAAAAAAGGCTTATCATTTTGATAAGCCTTTTTTCTTAATCTTCTTTTTGTAAAACAATATGTTGATATAAAACTACCGTTAATAAGTAATAAAGTACGTAAAGAACTCCGAAAATAGTAAATGGAATCCAAAGTTTGTCGTAAGTGTTCATCCCTAAAATAGACTTGAATAATTGAAGTCCAAATAAAACGTCAACTACTCCTAAGGCAGCAGGTAAAGCAAATAAAATTCCAATTTCTTTTGCAATAGATGCTTTTAAGAGGCTCTTTCTTGCTCCAACCTTCCAAAGCATTTGGTATCTTGGTTTATCGCTGTTTGCTCCAGATAAAACTTTAAACATCAATGTTGAAGCAAGCATTTCTAAAAATGCTAAACCTAAGAAGAAGCCCATAAATTCAAAACCAGAGGTCATACTTGAAACTAAGCGATATTGTGCTGATTTAGAATTAGAGAGATTTACATTAATTGCGTCTTTATCAACTTCTGGTGAACTCATCATTTGAGTTGCTGATAGTTTTTGGAGTTTCTCAATATTATTAAAGTTACTTCTAAAATTGTTAACTCTTAAAAGCTCAATTCTATTTACTTTAGCCTTAACTTGATTATATTGAGTTTCTGGCACAACTTTAGCTTGAGCATCAATATATGGAGTTAAAGATACTAACTGATATTGTGCTTCATTAGCATCAGTCTTATTATTAAAATCACTTGCTTTAATACGTCTAGTATCATAATGATTCATATCATTTTTTCTTGAATAATGTTGATACATGATCTGATTATTCTTGATTTGATTTTCTGGAATATAAAGTACTCTCGCTTTTTCTTTTCCTTTACCTTCTACCACCATCTTATAGTCAAACGTTGTAGTAGATTTTACAGAAACTTTCTTTAATTGATTATCTACCTTTTTATTATGACCATACAGAACTACATCATAATAGGTACTTTGCATTGACTGTTCAGTCATATTATTAAAGTTCAATCCAACAGTAATTGCTCCTAAAGCAAGAGCAAACAATAATGAGACAGTAGATAAAATTCGAGTATAATCACTTAATCTAAATTTAAGTTGTCCTAAAGTGAAGGAATGTAATTTCTTATATTTGTAAGCTAAGTTCTTACGAAGTAAATCAATAATTGCTGTAAAGAAGGAATCAAAAGTAAAGTAAGAACCAAAAACAATTGTAAAGAAAGCTATTGGAATAGTTTTTGTTCCTAATTTTGCTGCATGCATCATTGCCCAATAACCAATAGCAAGTAAGGCAATTCCTAAAATAGCTTCAATAAATTTCCATAATTTATTTCTATGTAATTTAACCGGTTTTTGATCTTCATGAAGTAAGTTAATCACGTTTGACTTAACTAATTTATGACGATTCCAAAAAGCTGCTAGGAAGAACAGAATCGCAAAGAAAGCTATTGTCCAAAGTAAGGCTGGTAAGTAAAAACCAACAAATTTATGAATTTGCAATCCTAGCTGGGAAATCAACACACTAGAAACTCCCTGTGTTAATCCAACCCCTAAGACTGTACCCAATAAGGTAGCTAATAAGCCAACAACAAGAGTTTCGGTAAAGATTAATCTTCCAATTTTACTTGTTCTAGCTCCTAGCATCATATACATCCCATAGTCTTTTTGTCTCATACTAAGCAAAAAACTATTGGCATATACAATATAAACAAAAGTAATAATAGAAAGTAATGCAATCCCAAAACCAAAAACAATTTGGGTAATTTTAAAAGCAATACTTAGTGAACCCTTTAAGAAAGCTGGGTTTGTAGCTAGAGTCATGAACATATAAAAGATCGCACTAGCAAAAGTTAAGCCTGAAAAAAGGACTAAATAGTCTTTGAACCGGCTTTTAATCCCGGTTAATGATAATTTCCAAAGCATAATTATTTCCTTTCCATTCTTAACGTCTACCTAATTCAGCAATAATTTCTTGATAAAATTCTTCTCTACTTTTACCATCTTTTTTAATTTCTTTTCCGATCTTACCATCTTTAATGAAAAGAATTCGACTAGCATATGAAGCAGAATATGGATCGTGAGTAACCATTAAAATAGAAACTCTATCATTTTCATTTAGACCTTTCATTGTTTCAAGTAATTCAGTAGCACTCTTTGAATCAAGTGCCCCAGTTGGTTCATCTCCATAAAGAATAGCTGGTTCATGAACTAATGCACGCGCTGCTGCAACACGTTGTTTTTGTCCACCAGAGATTTCTGCCGGATATTTATTTAAAATATGATCAATTCCTAGTCGCTTAGCAATTTTATCCACTTTAGGATTAATCTGACTGCTCTTTACATTTTGAAGTGAAAGAGGAAGAGCAATATTTTCACGATTTGTTAGATTTTCTAATAGGTTAAAATCTTGAAAAATAAACCCAATTTCTTGACCGCGGAAATCTGCCATTTGATTTTTATTTAAGCCAGTAATATCGCGACCATTAATATATACATTTCCAGTTGTAGGTTGATCTAATGTAGATAAAATATTTAACAAAGTGGTTTTACCAGACCCAGATGCACCCATGATTCCAACAAATTCACCACGTTCCACATCAAAGCTGACGCCCTTTAAAGCTTGGTATTGTTTTTCACCTTTTTTACCATAAGTCTTAGTAATATTTTGAACTTGAACTACTTCACTCATTTTGGCTCCTCTTTTCGTTATAGTGCATTACTTACCTGTTACACTATATAATAAAGACACCGTGTAAAAAAGTAAAGCTTGTTTTTCAATTTTTTTATCTTTTCTTCTTGTATAATAGAAATCGTGATTATAAATAAAATATGAAATGAGGTACAGAATGCAGGGAAGCTACTTCTTCAACCCACCTCCTAAATTTAGATAAATGATAATAGTATAGGATTTTTAGGGGGAAAATATTTTTGGATACTTTTGATGAGGCACAAAAACGTAAAAAACTAACTTGGCCCGTGATTGCCTTAATGGACTTTGTTACAGTTATTGGTTTTGATGACATTATCTATAACTTTCAAAATCAAGGATTAGCTGTAGTTAGTGACTGGATATTACTGTTAATTCTATTTGTAGTTCCATACGAATTAATCGTCGGACAACTAGGAGCTACTTTTTCAGATGATGGCGGAGGCTTATCTTCTTGGTTAAGACACACCTCTGGCGATCGAATGGGATATATTACTGCTTGGTGCTACTGGGTAGTTTCACTACCATATTTAGTTGATGTAGCTAATTCAACAGTTGTTTCTTTTGCATGGCTTTTTAAAGGACATGCATTAAGTGACAAAGAAATGAGTAATTGGGCTTTTGCTTTATTTACGGCAATTATTTTTGTCATCTTTATCTTTTTCCAACACCGATTTGCTAACTCGCTACAATGGTTATCTATCATCGGTGGTGGTGCCATGTTTATCATGACCATTCTTTTTGTAATTATGACTATCGTATATTTGGGTGAAGGCCGCAGAATTGCTACTCAACCTTTCCACTTTAAGAACTTCTTGCCAACGTTTGATATGAAATTCTTAATGTCATTAGGTTTATTGATTTTTGCCATGAATGGAGCTGAATTTGTTGCTCCTTACGTTACTGAAATGAAAGATGGCCCTAAGAATTTCCCTAAAGCAATGTACATGCTAGCAATCATGACTGGATTTTTAACTATTTTTGGTTCCTTTGCATTGGGCGTATTCTTTAATGCACATCACTTACCAGATGACTTAAAAATGAATGGTTCCTACTATGCTTTTCAAGCAATGGGAGAAAAATTCGGAATGGGTAAATTCTTCTTATATACTTTCATTATTACCCAAGCTCTCTACATGCTTGCCCAACTAGCTGTTTTAGTAGATGGCGGAGCTAGAATTTTCCTATCAGACACTGCTAAAAAATATCTACCCAAGCAATTAACTAAGACTGATAAAAATGGTCTACCAATTAATGGTTACTGGCTAACAACTGGAATTTGCTCAGTTTTACTATTTTTAAGTGCTACTCTTCCTTCAGTTAATGACATTTTCAATCAATTACTTAATTTAAACGGAATTGTATCACCATATGTTACCGGTCTACTCTTCTGGGCCTTTATTAAGATCAGACTTCACCCAGAAAAATTCCCATCACAATATGTATTTATCAAGAACAAAACCTTCGCTGTTATTGTTGGTTGGTGGTGTTTAATCATTACAGTTACCGGTGCAACTTTTGGAATCGTTCCAATTGATGCAAAAGCTGGCTCAGCTACTTGGTGGCATATGTTAATCCTAAACATTGTCGAACCTCTTTTAATGATTGGATTAGGAATTGTTTTACCATTAATTGCTAAGTGGCAAAGATCAAAGGAAAATTAATCTATAACATAAAAATGCTATTGACTCTCGGTATATGTACTTGAGCCAATAGCATTTTTTATTTATTGCAATTAATTATCGTTCTTGCCTTCTAGAGAAAAATATCTTAGTACTTAATAAACAAACTAGATACCAAACTAAAATTTTGATTAATAAAATTAACATATCTTGATTAAAAAAACTATTTGCCTCTATCCAATCTATTAAATTACTAATTGGAAGTAGTTCTGCAAAAAATTTTAACCAAGTAGGATATTCACTTACTGGAATAATCATTCCAGCTAAAATAATCAAACTACCCGTTACAATATTAGAAAGCCAGTAAGGATTCTCTTTTTTCATTCCCCATACAGCACAAAAATAAGCTAAGAGAACACTTATAAAGATTTCAAAGGGTAAAGCAAGAAAAAGCCTAGGAATAATATTTACTTTATTAAGCACTATTAAACCTATTACTCCCAAAAGAATTGTTTCCAGAGAAAGGACAACTGCCGCAATTACAAATTTTACTAGCCAATAGTTTTTAAAAGTAGGTCTAATTGAAAAAATATCGTCCAGTAAATTAATATTTTGATCATAAACTGTGGACGCTACCACAATGCCAGTACCTGTAGTAATACCTGTAGTAATCACGCTTCCGACCAAAATACGAGAATAATCTTGACTCGCTCCAAAGGCAATCAACAAAAACATAATTAAGGATACTAATGGCAACAGTAAATAATTAACTAAAATCACGTTAACACTGTCAAAAGTTCCAATCGAACGTAGAGTAACACGATAGGCAGCTTTCAAAATATGCTCAATCTCCCCTCTTTAAAAGCTCGTTTAATTACAATATTAGTCATTAATTTAGATAAAACTCCAAAGACCACTACAACTAAAATGTAGCTCATTATCCAATTCCATTGAATAGATTCATGATAGATAATCCTAATTGGTAAAGTTAACGGACTTAGCATTTGAAAAGGTTTGATACTTATTCTAATTGCGTCTGGAATACTTAAAAGTCCAGATAAAAGCAAAATTGGTAATAATAAAAGCTGTTCATAAACAATTGCATTCTTGCTTAAAACAAAAAATAAACTAATAAAATAGCTTAAAACTGCAGCTGCAATCCATAATAAGATGATCCCTACTAATAATTGAAAATCTAAGTAATTAACTGGCATTTTTAATAACCAAGCTTCTAATCCTGCTAAAGGAAAAGCAATTAAACCATACACAGAAGCTGGAATCAGAGTAGCCAGTAAAACTTTTTCTCTAGCTACACCAGTATTTAATAGATACGGTAGAGTCCCTTGAAATCTCTGAAAGCCTAATGCACCAGCACTAGTAGTACATGATGCCCATGTTCCCATTACTCCCGCAATTAACCATTCTTTCCCGTTATAAGTTTGCAAAACATAGTGAGCCAAATATTCATAAAGTAGCATTGTAGTTGTTTCAATAATCACTAAATTTACAAAATAAGTATTTTTTATATATAAACGTACTTGAAATAATGCTAATTTAATAAAAGACATACTACACCTGCCTTCTTTTCAACTGATCAGCTACTGCTAAATAGGCATCAGCTAAACTTGCATTATTTTCCACACCAGCAAATTTCTTTACTTCTTGAATTGACCCTTCAAAATGAATCATCCCACCGCCGATTAAAAAGATCCTATCAGCCAAGCTTTCAATATCTGACATGTTGTGACTAGTTAAAATAATACCTCGTTTTTCTGATGCTATTCTTTTAACTAATTGCCTAATCGAAATAACTGATTCAATATCTAAGCCTGCTGTTGGTTCGTCTAACATTAATATTTTGGGATGATTTACTAATCCACGAGCAATATGAAGTCGCTGCAACATGCCTTTAGAATAAGCAGATACTTTCTTTTCAGCTACATCGACTAAATTAACAGTTTTCAAAGCTTCTTGAACATTGCTTTTAATATTTCTTTCTTTAACACCTACGACTCGAGCAAAAAATTCTAAATTTTCTCTCGCAGTAGCGCCGTAATAAAATCCACGATCACCACCAAAAACAATACCCATCTTCTTCCTAGCTTTTCGTGGATACTTAATCAGATCCACACCCTCAACTTCAACTTGTCCTGAAGTAGGAACTAAGTAATTAGAAATGGATTTAATGAGTGTTGTTTTGCCAGCTCCATTTGGTCCAACAAAAGAAATTACTTCTCCTGCATGTAACTCAAAACTAATATTTTTTATTGCATGAAAAGTTTTTTTCTTATCTTTATAATCACGTGTAATGTTGTCAGCTTTAAATATAGTATTTGTCATAATTTTCTAAAATTCCTATTGGATCAGATTTTATCGTTTTCAAAATTTGCTTTGCTTTTTCTTCCTCTCCCATCTTATAAAAAGAAGCAGTAACAAGTTTTTTAGTTTCATTAATACCAATAATATTGCCTATCTTTATATGCTCATCAATTGCACTAAGCGCTGTGTTTACCGCTTGGTCATACTGTTTATCAATATAGTAAATATAGGCTAACGAAGATAATGCTTCACTTAAATATTCATCATTATATTTATGAACCATTTCTACATCTTGCAACATAATTTTTTTAGCAATATCTATATTATTTAATTCAATTTCTATCTGAACTTGGTTGATAGCTATCTGACTATAATACCTTACAAGCTCGGTAAGTTTCATATTAATATGTGTAAATTTGTTTATAGCATTATTAAGAATAATTTTCCCATTTGCAAGCAAAAGTCTAGCTAAAATTAAATTATTATGGTGATTTTCTTGATTAGATAGTATTAATTGAAAGGCGACGAGATTATTCAGTAGCGCTGCTATTTCACCTAGATCATTACTCAAATTTATATCAGTAATTAAGCTATTACTATGTTTAAAAAACTCATCAATATTTTTTTCTCTTTTTAATAGAGTTACATCAATTCTATGTAAAATAACTTCTTTAGTTTCTCTATCAGTACACTTAGTATGTGCTTGATTAAATAGTTTCAAAGCAGTTGATGCATCATTTTCAATACCACATAAAGTAGCCATCTTTATTAAATTATCAACCGTGAATTCTTTTAAAACATCAGCCATTCTTTCTTTTAATACTTCATAAGAAGAATCATAATCTCCCAGTACCAAAACTACACCATCAATCCAATCACCTAAATCGCGAATATCTAATTCTAAGAGTTCTTTTTTTACTTCCAGTACCGATGGCATTTGTTTATCTAATTTTTTACAATATTCTTTTATAAAAATTCGTGGGCTATCCGTTTTTCTTAAACCAAAATCTGTTAAATATTCTGGTGCTTTTATAGTTCTTTTATTTGAATAAATTCCTTTAATAATATTTTTAGCAATATGAATACGTTCAAATAAAACAGGAGATTCTTCCCATGAAGCATCTCCTGTTTTAAATGAACCTATAAATTGAGTAAAATTCAATTTTTAGACTCCCTCTTTAACCTTTTTGAGGTCCGTGATTCCAACCGGACAATACTTTTGCAAAATATGAAATCAAATTTTTATCCATTTCTTTTGCTACTTTTTCTACTGACATAGTTATTCTCCTTTCTTATTTTTTATTATTTTATCATTGGATATTTCAAATTCCAATAATATTTTTATGATATTCTAATTTTATTTTATTATTATCGCTATTCTATAGAAACTTGTCTAGCATTTAAATACTTTCTCCCATTACTCTACTCAAATACTCCGGCTCATTGAGAATTTTGTTATACTTCAATAACATAACAATTTATGAAAGCTCTTTTATTTGCTATTATTTTTATAAGGTCTTATATTTATAAATGAAGGCAGTCTTCATAGAGAAGCAATAAATAACATATATTTATTGCTATTACTTTATATAAATATTTAGTAATTATATCAAGAAGAAGTTTTTGACATTCTGAATCATAATAATCATTCACTATTTTCACTACTTTTTCCCATCTATAGTTCAATAAAATTAAAAATAGTGAAAGTTATTGTTAGTAAAAATACAGTTTAACTAAATTCTTCAGGAAGCTGAAATATATTTTAATGTATAGCTTCAGTTTAAACTATGTATTACAAAGATAATAAATTTGTCACCCTATATACCCTTAAGTCGTGAGCTTTCCTATTCCCCCATAATTGTATGGCTTAAGTGATTTTCTTAATTAACTACCTTTGATACAGTCAGTTTAATTTCATTTACAAGTATAAAATTTATTATGATTTCAGGATAACAACTATATACTCCACTCATATTTATGTGCACGGTTAATTAAAGTAATTATCTCTATTCGGATATTACCGTGTTCAAATATCCTAAAGGTCACTTCGTTTTTCGGAGTGGCCTTTTTTGTGTCAAAATTGATTTTTATTTAAAAAGAAATTATAATTTTCATACTATCAAATAAAGGAATGGTTATGATGATTTTTTAAGTTATTAACTCTACGTAGAAATACTATTTTTTGAAAGCAGGTGAATTATTTGATCGACAATCAACCAAAAAAAACTAAAGCATTTATTGCGGGCGTAAATTTAAATGATCCTAATTTTGACTATTATATGACTGAACTAAGAGAATTAACACTTGCCAACAACCTAGATGTTGTTGGTCAAGCAAGCCAAAAGGCTGAAAATATCGTTGCGGGAACATATTTTGGTGTTGGTAAACTTAATCAAATTAAAGATATGGCTCGAGAATTACATGCTAAAATTTTAGTCATTAATGATGAACTTTCGCCAACTCAAATTAGAAACATTGAGAGCATGACAAAACTTAAAGTGCTTGATCGAACTGAATTAATTTTAGAAATTTTCTCTAATCGAGCACGTAGTAGACAAGCTAAACTACAAGTTCAACTTGCTCGATTACAATATGAACTACCTCGGCTTCATCCATCAGAAAACAATCTAGACCAACAGCGTGGTTCTGGTGGTGCAAGCGGTGGTTTTGCTAACCGTGGTTCTGGTGAAACTAAGCTTGAATTAAATAGACGAACCATTGGTAAACAAATTAGTGCAATTAAAAAGGAACTAAAAGACATTAGCAAACAAGAAGAAATAAAATCTGCTAGACGAAACAATTCTCGTCTACCACAAGTCGCCCTCGTTGGCTACACTAATGCTGGAAAATCAACAACGATGAATGAGTTGTTGAATGTCTTTAGTGATGAAGCTTCTAAAAAGCAAGTATTTGAAAAAAATATGCTATTTGCGACTTTAGATACTAGTGTTAGAAGAATTGACTTAAAAGATGACTTAAGTTTTATCCTTTCAGATACCGTTGGTTTTATCTCCAAGTTACCTCATAACTTAATTGAATCATTTAAAGCTACTTTGCAAGAAGCTAAAGATGCTGACTTGATAATCAATGTCGTAGATGCTTCCGATCATAATATGGTTCAAATGATTAAAACGACCCAAAAAGTTTTAGATGAGTTGAAAATTACCAATGTACCAATGATTACTGCTTATAATAAAGCCGACTTGACAGATCGCAATTATCCACAAATTGAGGGAAATGATATTTTATATTCAGCGAAAGATCCCGAGTCAATTAAGCAACTAGCTGATTTAATTGTTAAGAAAGTTTTTGATAATTACGAAAAGGTAAACTTGGTCTTACCTTTATCAGACGGTAAAAATTTAGCTTATCTTCATGAATATGGTCAAATTTTAAATGAAGATTTCAAAGATGACGGCGTTCATGTTACAGTAAGACTATCACCAAAAGATCTAGAAAAATTTAAAACTAAAACTGTTTAGCAAACAAAAAGACGTAGATTTTAAAATCTACGTCTTTTTTCATATTATTTATAAATAATTACAGCTTCGTTTTTCTCTACATTATCCCAAACTTTGGGAGCATCACTTGGTCTTAAGTTAACACATCCATAAGAACCATCATTTAGGTAAGCTGTTTTTGACCAATTCTTTCGCCAGCTATTATCATGGAAGCCGCAACCTGTTAAGGTAAATGGCATCCAGTATTTAACATCAACCGAGTATTTCGAACCATCATCATTTGTTCCCTTTAAAACACTTGGAGATTCTTTATAGTGAATATACCAAACTCCAGTAGGTGTTTCTAGGTTCTTATGAGCAAGCTTAGTCTCCACTGTACCAGTAACAATTGTATCTAATGTTAATACACATTTGCCATTCTTATAGACCCACATCTTTTGATCAGTTAAAGAAACAACAACATAATTATTACCAATTCCATTATTGCTTAACCCATAGCCAGTTCCATAGGTACTAAAACCTTCCCCATAGATATAATTCTTTCCATTAAGTGTTTGAACATCATTAGATAATGCATTCTCAACACCAGCTAATAATTTCTTTTCATTAATAGCCCAGCCATAGCTTTCATTCTTAACCTTCGTAACTTGACCATTTGGAAGCTTGAAGTCATAAGATTTGTGAAGAGTAGATACTTCTTTGTTAATGCTGTTAATTTTATCTTCTAGAATTTTTGTATCTAAAAATACATACTTATTATTTCTATATGATACATTTGGAAATACTTCTGCTCTTTTAAATACGAAAGATTTGCCATTTACAGTATATTTTACTTGACGATCTTTAATCTGATTTAATTTATCCTTTGCCTTTAATAAGGCATCATTTTGAAAATTCCATTTCTTTCGGCTAGGGTAGCGAGTATGTTGAGTTTCAAAATATGATTGAACTTCTTTACTCGTAATTACTTTATTACCGGTCTTCTTTAATACGACTTTATCTCCCTCTAAAATCGCATCATTTTTTGCTTTTTCATTTATTTTTGCAGTAGCCTTTTTGACCGTTAGCTTTCCGACAGGAATATCATAAATTACAACATTCGAATTAAAGTGGGTAGAATTAAATTTTTCTGCTTCAGCATTTCTTTTAGACTGAATATGACCAAAAATTAACCAACCTATTAAAATTATTATTAAGCCAATTAAAATACCTATTAGCCACTTACGATAGTTATTTGTGGGATGGGTATTTTTTTCTTCGTTTTTATTATTCATTAAAAATACCTATTTCCTTAAAAAAGTTCTTTTAATTATATCATAAAAAAGAAGGTTAATCTTCTGATTAACCTTCTAAAATAACTATCTTTATTTCAATTAATTAGTTTACACGGATTGCGTAATCTGGCATGAAGTAACTTGAGATAGAAGCTTGAGTTACATTTTGACCTGGTTGTGGTGCGTGTACGTATTGGTTGTTACCTACGTAAATAGCATCGTGGTAGTCACCCCACATTAAGATGTCACCAGCTTGTGCTTGGCTAACAGAAATGTGTTGACCTGCACCAGCTTGTTGGTAAGTAGTACGTCCAACGTTCTTACCAGCTTGGCTGTATGCGTATTGAACTAAACCAGAGCAGTCGTATGCATTAGGACCAGTTGCACCCCATACGTAAGGCTTACCAATTTGTGATTGTGCTGCGCTAACTACAGTTTGTGCAGTACTGCTGTTTGATTGAGTTGAAGCTTGTGGCTTAGCAGTTTGAGTAGTTGCTGCTTGACTTGAAGCTTGTTGAGTTGGTTGAGCTTGTTGTTGTGCAGGCTTAGCAACAGTGTTGTTTTGTGCAGGTGCAGTGTAAGTAGTGTTTGATTGAGTTGAAGCAGTAGATACTTGCTTAGTAGTTGCTGCAGTATTAGTTTGTACGTAATTAGTTTGTGCTGGAGCAGCTTGAGTGTTAGCTGAAACAGTTGTAGTTGCAGTTTGTTGTACAGGTGCTGAAGCTTGTTGTACGTTTGCTGCAGTATTAGTTTGTACAGGTGTAGTAGTTGCAACAGATGCAGTGTTAACTGAAGCAGTAGTTGCTGCTTGTTGTGCGTTGTTAACGTTAGCTGCTGGAGCTTGTGCAGCATTATTGTTTGCAACGTTAGCTGCAGGAACTTGACTTACAGTAGTAGCAACTGCAGATAAGTCAGCAGTAACTGCGATTGGAGCTTCTTCTTCAACGTTGTCAGATGAAATCCATTGATTTCCACCTAAGTTGTACCAAGTTTCACCTTTAACAGTCTTAACTTTCTTGTATGTCTTCCAGCTTGATTGGTGTGGTAAGTACTTACCAGTTTGTTGCTTACCATCTTCGTAGCTGTTCCAAACAGCAACACTTTCACCAGTCTTAGAGTTTACCTTTACAACACCAATTTCTTTTGCAGGTGCTTGAAGAGTAGAAGCTTGAGCAGTACCGTTAAAAGATAATGAGTTTAATTTAGCTGCACTTAAAGTTGCAATACCTGCAACAGCGAATGAAGCAGCGGTTGTAAATTTGATTACTTTAGATTTGATAGTCAAGGGTTATTCCTCCATAAAATTCATTTTCTTAATTATCAACATAGCCGTCATTAATTAACTAAAAAGTTATACTATGTGTTTCTTTGTTTAATTGACAATGGTTATTGTAGGGTATAAATATTACAGCCCTGTTACAAAACTAAATCATTGTCATTACATTTAGCTTATTATCAACCTTTTTCATATTCAAAATCTATTTATTTTCTAGCTTTTTTACGATCTTATCTAGTTCTTTAGCTGTCTTTTCCCAGTTGTCATTATTTAATACATGTGCTTTTTCAGCAAGTTCATCTGACAAATGTAAATCACGCTTAAATTCAAAACTATTTAATCTTTTATCAATTTCACTAGCTTTATCCCCGCGTCCTAATAATCGCTTTTTTAGAACTGAAAAATCTGAAACAGTTAAATAAATAAAATATGCTTGCTTTCCTAATTTTTCTAAATAGGACTTAACTCCGTCAGTCTCAACAATCAAAGAAACCAAGTCATTCTTTGCCCATGCTTTTTCCAAAGCTTCTTTACTTGAGCCATATTGATATTCCCCATATTTTACATGTTCAAAGAAATGAAGTTTTTTAAAACTCTCATCAGTTTCAAAATAATATGACTTCCCCGGAATTTCTCCTTGTCTCATTGGCCTAGTAGTATGTGTTACTACACGCGGAATATTATATTTTTCCGTTAAGTATTTTGAGACTGTTGTCTTTCCTACTCCACTTGGTCCCGCAATTATGATAATTCTTTGCAAAATATTACTCTCCCGCTTGAAATCGACTATTATATATAATAGTATTTCACTATTGTAAAACATTTCTGTACAGAAAAGGGAGTTTTTTAAATGAAAAAAGCTGATGTAAAAATTGGTCAAATTTTAGCTGCTACTTCTGAGGAAGAACTTAAGCATCCTTTTCAAGGAAAAGTAGAAAAAATTTATGAAAATTCTGCTTTGCTAGCTATCACTTCATATGACCCAGAAGATGAATCTTCAGTTAATGAATTAAACAATAAAATGGTCATTAACTTCAAGAGCTTAAAGAAGGTAAAATCACCTGCACGTGGAAAGACTGCCGCAACAAACGATGTAAAGATTTCTAAAGTTGAACCTGACAAAAAGGATAAAGAATCAAAATAAAAATTAAGCCTAAATATTTTTTTGTTTTATCAAAGGAACCTAAAATCACATGAAAAAACGGCTTCAAACATTCTTATTTTGGTTTATTTTAATTCAGCCATTTTTAGATATTTATTGGTTATCTAGGCCACCACTTCTAAAATTTTCAATCCCCACTATTTTGAGAGTTTTAGGAGTTTTTATTGCCTTTATCTTATTCTTTAGTATTAAAAATAATTGGCAAAGATTCAGAAAACAATGGTGGATTATTGCTTATATTGGAGTTTTAATCTTATACTCAATTTTTCACCTAATTTCGGTAAGAAATTTTACTGGTGTGGACGCAACAGGTTTCCATTACTCACCTAAAGTTGAAATTTTTTATCTAGTAAGAGCTTGTCTGCCACTAATTGTTATCTATATTACCTCATACAGCGGTTTTAAGGAGAAATACTTTTTCCGCGTAATTCAAGGTATCTCAGGCTTATATTCTTTAACAATCGTTATCTCAAATCTATTTCTTTTCTCATTAACTTCATACCATACTACTGAAGCTAAAAGAATTAGTGCTAATATTTTTTCTTGGTTTACTCAAACAAATTATCCTTTTAATGCCTTAGCTTCTAAAGGAGTTTTCTTTCAAGCTAACACTTTATCAGCTATTTTGTTTATGATCATGCCTATTATGCTCTATATTCTTTATAAAGAGTTTAATCTTTTAAATATAGTTCTAGTGAGTGCGCAAGCATTAGCAATGTTAATGCTTGGAACAAAAGTTGGAAATTTCGGACTGATTATTAGCCTAGTGGTCTTTTTATTTGTCTTCTTAATTCACAGTTTAATTTTGAAGAATACTAAGTTTTCAGCCAAATTCTTAATTACATTAATTTGTATACTAACTGCTTCGGCTGCTATTTTCCCTTATAGTCCAACCCTCAGACGGTCTTCACTTGAAAGTGGTGTAGCTCAAAAGAGAAGCAATCTTGGCGACAAAAAGAGGCTTGACCAAGAACTTAATGCTGGATTGGAAAGATATAAAGGCAAAAAACAAGAAGACTATCTTAAAGAATTTATCAAGAAAAATTACTGGGTATATTCTTTAAAACATGATCTAGTATTGGAGCATTACACTTATCAAAATGATCCATACTACTGGCTTGAAGTGATGAAAAGACCAGCAAATGAACGCCTAAATTATCGACATCTAGAAAAAGATATCTTAAACCGCGTCATGAAAACTGATAAAAACAAATCAAATAAATTGTTTGGTATTTCTTTTAGCCGTGAAAATAATATTGCCCCACTAGAGCGAGACTTTTTAGCACAATAT
The DNA here is from genome assembly GCF_014058685.1 of Lactobacillus johnsonii. NCBI lineage: Bacteria > Bacillati > Bacillota > Bacilli > Lactobacillales > Lactobacillaceae > Lactobacillus > Lactobacillus johnsonii. The sequence continues at coordinate 1,730,914 of NZ_CP059055.1, forward strand.
TATTCAATGGGAATATTAGGAGTCATCCTCTTAGACGTTATTTACTTATTTGTTCTAGGCTATGGCATCTTTTATTGGCTGTTCAATAAAAAAGTAAGATCCTTTTTAAACTCTTCGCTATTACTATCAGAAGGATTTATCTTGTTTGCTGCTTTTTATGCAGGTAATGTACTTGAATACTTATCAGCAACTTTAGTAATGGCATTTATCTTAGGATTTTTATTGCAAAATATTCGCTATAGTCGTTATTCAGAAATATCTTCCAAATAACTAAACAAAAGGCCTTATTTCGAATTGTATTCATCGAAATAAGGCCTTTTTATTGCTAAATTATCTTTATTATTTTAATTCTCTTACAAAAGTACGGTCAGGTACTCTAATTAAGTAGTACCTAGCTGCTGTCTTACCGGCATGCATTCTTAAACCATTCTGCCAGTTTTTCTTATAGGTAGCCGTATAAGTAGCCACATAAGCATTTTGGTAGCGTGCATCTGCTTGGACTAATTGCTTAGATGAATAAGGAATAGCTCCCGCTTGAACAGACATTGGATTTTTTCCGTCAGAAATTGTAGCATAATTACTCGTAACAGTTACTCTGTTTCCGTTACTATAAAAAGTATATGTCTGAATTGGAGTTTTTTTATTGTCAGATTTAGCGGTGACATAGTATGAGCGTTTATTGCCCGCTGTTAAAATTAATGGTTGATATTCAATTTTACTAGATAAAACCTGTTTATTTTCTAAATCAGGATTGTAAAATAAAGTGATGCTAAACATATAGATCGCACCGCATAAAAGAATTAAAACTTCTAAAATATCTAACAAGGTAGTTTTCCACTCAAAGCGTTTGCGATCTTTTACAATCATTATTAAGTGACGTTTTCGAATATTTTGTACAATAAAAATTAAATATAAAACCAGAATTAACCAGGCCAAAATACCTAAAATATTCCATCCAAGTGTCATAAGGGAACCTCCATTTTCTTTAAGTTAAGTATACGGTACTTAGTGGCGTTTTTAAAACTTTTTTTGATTTGACTTTAACTTTAAAAATCGCGACAATTGAATATGTAGAAGGTAGTTTTGGTATATAACGATAGGCAAAACTATGGTAAAAATAGCTTTTTATACAATTACAGGACAAACGCAACGGTTCATAGATAAAACGGGGCTTGATGCACATCGAATTGAGGATGCTCATCCTCAATATCAAATGAATGATAAATACATTTTGATTTTACCTTCATATCAAGATTTTATGATGGATTCCGTTGTTGATTTTTTAACATATAAAGATAATAAAAAAAATCTTTTAGGATTAATTGGATGTGGTAATCGTAACTTTAACGATCTTTTTGGCCAAACAGCAAAAAAGATCTCGGTTACATTACATGTTCCTATTCTTTACTTACTAGAACTTAGTGGCAATTCGACTGACGTCAAAAATGTTCGTCAAATTGTTATGGAAGCTCGAAAAAAAGAAAAAGGTGCACAAAAAGATTTACCAATTCAAAATCCAGCTCTTAGCAATATTAGTTTCTTAAGTGACTTCAGGCAGAAAAATGAATAAAAAACCTTATTATAAAGCAAACAACTGGAACACTGTAGAAGAGCAAGTAGATCGTTCTGCTTGGGCGAGATTAAATGATATTGTTTACGAACCTCGTCGTGTTCCAATTTATAAAGATCAGAAAGAGTTTCTTCATCTCCCTAAAAACGAACAAACTGTGATTTTGCACAGTTTTGGCTCTTTAACGCTCTCTTCTACTCTCCAAATGAAAGTAGCTCTATCCGAAATAAAAAAAGATGCTGAAAATTCTGAAGAAGTTGCTGTATATAATGCACTTCAATATCTAGAATCTATTAATAATAAGGCATATAGCTATGTATTAGCTGAATTCTCTGATTCTAAAAAACAAGAAGATGCCTATGAATGGGCAAACCAAAATCCTTATCTACAAAAAAAGATGAAACTTCTAAATACAGTATATCAATCAGGAAATACTATTCAGAAAAAAGCTGCTCACGTTTTTCTATCAACTGGCCTTTATCATTCATCATTTTTTGGCCCGTTATATTTATTCGGACAACATAAATTACCAAGAACGGCAGAATTGATTAAATATGCCCTTAGAATTACAACTTTAAATGGCATTTATACCGGAATTAAGTTTCGGCGAGATTTTTTCAAACTTTCTAAGAAAGAACAGAAAAAAGTGCATGATTGGGTATATGATCTATGTGATAATTTATATGACAATGAGCTTAGCCATATTAAACTCTTGTATCAGAATACTGATCTTGAAGATAAGGTCGAGCATTACATTCATTACACATTAAATAAAGCTCTTATGAATTTAGGACAAGAGCCAAAATATCCAGAAAATGTTGAGACTTTAGATCCAATTTTGACCACTGGTCTGATGGAAAGTGCAATGATTGAGGATTTCTTCTTTTACACTAATGCCCATCCCATCCTAAAAATGCGTGAAATAACAAAATAAGGAGTTAGCATAAAGGCTAGCTCCTTATTTTGTTTTCTTAGTTTTTGTTTCGGGTTTTTGATAGTTGCGAATTACTTCAATCTTTTCTTCAATTGCTTTAACTAGTAATGCACTATATTTTTCTGGATCGGCTACGATCTCATCACTTGAACCCAAGATATCAATTCGGAAGTGAGAAACATTTACATATTCTGAAATAGTTTCAAAATAAATATTTACTTCATATTCATCCTCATTGTTACAAAAGTTGCTAATTTTTTTGTAGTTAGCAAATGGAAGATTAATGATGTTACTTTCAAGGGCAAAAGTCATTGGTCTTCTTCCACTAATGGCCAGCTGCGTTTGAATGAGGGAATCATGTTTAAAAGCTTGCACAGCTTCACTAATCATTTTAGTTGCAATATTTTTTAATTTTGTCTTAGTTATTTCGCTATATTTAATTGTCTCAAGATCTTGAAGATAATCTTGTTCTTCAATTTTTTTAGTTATTTCTTCTTGTTTAATTTTCACGATAAAAATTCCTTTGTGTATCCTTTTTCATTACTAAGATACTCAATAAATCTTTTTCATGCAACTACAAAAATTAACTACTCGTCTAATCAAGTTGCAAAGCAAAACTAAGTAATTCCATTACTTTAAGCATATCTTCTGGTCTAAGATGATCTGCTGGTTTTTCATCGAGCAATCTCATTCTAGAAAAAGTTTGAATTTGAGCTGCATTTACACGACCATGAATATGATATCCGAATAAGTCCAAGTAGGTAGGGAAATGGTTGCCGTGGGATGTAATTGGACAAACCATTAGGTAATTAGTCTTTTCATTATATGAATTAGACGATACTACTACCGCAGGATGTTTTCCCTTCATTTCTTGTCCAACTGACGGTGAAAAATCCGCCCACACAATATCTCCCTGTTTAAATTTATTCTTCGGCATGACGTAATTCCTCCATAGCCATATTTTCCCAAGCTTCCCTTTCTGGTCCTGGTACATCTTCAAATTTAGCATCGGAGGTATAAGGATTAGAAATTTTCGGTATTAAGATCAAACTTCCATCAGCTTTCTGATGAATTGCATACTCAGTTCCTACCTCTACTTTAAAAGAAGCAGGTAGTGAAAAGCCAACTGAATTACCGACCTTTTGAGTTACAATATGATGAATAGATATTTTCATAAGTTTTTACCTCATTAAGTTACTTTCAAGGATATTGTAGTACTAAAAAAGACTAACTTTCAAAAGAAAGCTAGTCTTTTTTGCGAGAAACATACAAAAGTATGTCAGGGTCTTTGTTTCACAGCCAAAGTAGCCCATCATCAGCACTTCCCGTGCTTTGACTTCGCAAGTCTAGATGATCTCTGTCAAAGAACGCATCTCGCGTTTTCCTCGACTCGTCGCATGTCCTATTATACCAAATTTTTCTTGTTTTTTCTATTTTGACGCTTCTTGAAAAAGATTTCTCCAATTAACTGTGCAAGCATAAAACCCATCGCTATTGCTATCGTGACAATTGCTACACGCAGGATCAGATCTTCTGCATCAGATAATTGACCTTCTACCATCGCACGCACCGCCTGGTAGGCCGGTACACCTGGGACTAAAGGAACTACACCCGGAATATTAAAAACAGTTACTGGACACTTTTTAATACGAGCAAATACCAGCCCTAGAATTCCAACACACAGGGCTCCTAAAAGATTAGACCCCAATCGGCCAACACCGATTCGATTTGCCAGCCAGTATAGAATCCAACCTGCACTTCCGCTAATGCCACATAAAACTAAAGCGCGGTGTGGGACGTTAATAATTAACCCAAAGCCAACAGCTGCAAGCCATGCAAATACTAAATTAATAATTATTTCTAACCAAAAAGGCATTACATCACACCCCACAACAACTTAATTGCAATACCAATTCCGCCACCTAAAGCAATTGCTGTTAGAACAGCCTCGGTTGTCCGAGCCATTCCTGATAATAAGTCGCCACCAAACAGATCACGTAATGCATTAGTGATTGCTACACCGGGCACTAAAGTCATCAAGGAACCAATCAAAATATTATCAACTACAAGTTTAGGAAAGATTTTACAAGTCAAAATAGTAATAACCCCCATAAATATTGCAGTTACCATTTCAGCTAAAAAACGAATATTAGTATAGCGTTTAATAGCTAAATAAAGAGCATAAGATACTCCGCCGATCACAGCAGCTGCCGGAAAATCAATCCAGTCATAATCATCCATAAACAAGACCATTAAAGTAGGACTTAAAATAGCCGCTCCAATAATTTGAAGCCATATTGGAAAGTCTGGAATTGAAATGGAAACTTGTTTTAAACGCTCTTGTAATTCCTTTAATGTTATTTCTTTAGCCGCGAATTCACGTGATAATTCATTAACTCGATCTACTAATTCTAAGTTAATATTTCTTTTTTTAACTTGTGTAACCTGAGTATAAGAGTGTTCACCCAAACTCATAAAAATTCCAGTTGGAGTCGTAAAACATCTTGCACCAGTAATTCCGGCATTACGCGCTATTCTCATCATCGTATCTTCAACTCGATACGTTTCACTGCCGCCTTCAATCATTAATCTACCAGCTTTTAAGCAAGTATCTAAAACCTCAGCAGCATAATCTTGGCTTACCCGCTCTTTATCCATTTCAATCCTCTAACTGTTATTCATTATTCATTTTTTCAATGTCAATCGTCTTATCCACCCAATTTCCTCTAAAGAAATCTCTCTCGTGGCTAACAATAATTACTCCACCATTAAATTCAACAATTGCCTTTCTTAAAGAATCTTTTGTAGCAATATCTAAGTGATTTGTTGGCTCATCCAAGAATAGTAAATTGGATGGCTCAAACTGCATCTTAGCAAGCTTGACCTTCTCTTGTTCTCCACCAGAAAGCTCTTTTAAAGGACTCATAGCCTGCTGTGCAGTTAACCCCATTCTTGCTAAGGCTTGTCGTAATTCTCTAGGACGCAGACGTGGAAATTCTTCTTGTAAATATTGCAAAGGCGTCATATTTTTATTAGGCCAAGCTAAATCTTGTTGAAAATAAGCAAGCTTAGCTGTTGAAGATAATTCAAAATTACCATAAATTGGTTTTAACTTTCCTAGTAAAGTCTTTAGCAGTGTAGTTTTTCCGATTCCATTAAAACCTGTTACAGCTACCTTTTCCCCATTTCCAACAGAAAAGTTAAATGCTGATTTTACTAATGCCTGTTCATATCCAATTACTAAATCTTGAGTTTGCAAAAGCAAGTTTGATGCAGTGTCAACATAAGGGAAAAGGACATGCGCCTTTTTATTATTTTGTGGTGGCGTTAAAATTTCCATCTTCGCTAGCTGTTTTTCCCGCGATTTAGCACTTTTAGATCTAGAACCAGCTTTATTTTTTCTAATATATGCCTCAGTCTTTTGAATTTTTCTCTGCTGGTTGGCATAAGCCTTTAAATAGCTTTCTCGGTCAGCTTCCTTTTGACGAAGTGCATGCTTTAAATCACCTGTATAGCGCGTAATAGTTCCAAAATCAATGTCAATAATACAGTTGGTGATTCTACCTAAAAAATCATAATCGTGTGAAACAACGATAAAAGCACCCTCAAAGTTATTCAAATAGTCTGCAAGCCAGTCAATATGATTAACATCTAAGTAGTTTGTCGGCTCATCTAAAACCAGTACGTCTGGATTTTGTAAAAGAAGCTTAGCCAAAATCAACTTAGATCTTTGTCCACCAGAAAGTTTTGATACATCCCGGCTATAACCCAAATCCGCTAATCCTAACCCCGTCGCTACGCGGTCAATTTTGGTATCAATATCGTAAAATTCTTTTTCCTCAAGTAAAGTCTGAATCTTACCTGCCTTTTCTAAGAGAGCTTCATCCCCATTTTCACCATATCTCACATAGAGTTCATTTAATTCTTTTTCTTTATCAAAAAGATCACTAAAGGCAGTCTGCAAAAATTCCTTAAGCTCTATACCTTCTTCAAGTTTGGCATACTGATCTAAATACCCAACATGAATTTTATTTTGCCATTTAACCTCGCCATTATCTTGAGTAATTTCACCGGTCAAAATCTTAATTAAAGTTGATTTACCAACTCCGTTTTGCCCTGTTACCCCCATATGGTCTTCTTTATTTAAGACAAAATTTGCGTCTTCATATAAAGTTTTATCAATAAATGTCTGACTTAAATTTTTAACTGTTAGTAAACTCATTATTTTTTCTCTTTTTCATTTGATAATTGACGCTGCCGATCATATTCTTGAAGCGCATTTAAGACTTTTGGCCATTGTCTTTTAGGGATAATTAACTGAAGCTTATTGTGATAGATTGGAAAATCACTAGCCTTCATCCCAGTTATTTTGGCAAGTTCTTCATCTGTTAAATGATATTTAGCTACAATTGCCTTAATTTCATAAGAAGCATGTCCTCTAAAATATGACAGAACATAAAAGAAAGCCGCAAAAATTCCAGCACTTAAAATAGCCATTGATACAGAAAAATGGAAGGTTCTCTGTGCAATAAAAAACACTGCAATAAATGCAATAAGGGCTGATATTACCCCATAAATAACTGGAAAATACTTAGTTTGCTTCATTTTTTCATCATCCTTTTTATTACACTGATCTTTCAAATATTACATTAAATTTACGTAATTGAAGTTTTTGTAAAAAAATGTAAATTTCGCTTTAATTTACTGCAATAATCCTCTTCTATAATACAGTTTGTTAAGTAAATTAAAAACGACTTTTTAAATATCACTAGTGTAACATGATTACCATTTAATTATTATTAAATTTAAACTTAAAAGGAGTAAACACTTTGACACACAAAAAAGGAATTTCAATAGCGCTTATTGTATTATTAGGCTTTGGCTTTTTAACTAATTCAGTTACTACTTCTCAGGCAGCTGATCAAGATACCAATTTTAATGTGTCTAAAAGCCTAGTTGAAAATACCATTAAACCAACTCTCCTAAGTAAAAAGTTCAAAGAAGATCAAATAAAAGAAGAAAGGGAAAATAAGTTAGCCGATATCAAGTTTGAAGAAAAAAGAATTAGTCAAGAAAACCCAAATTCTGAATTAGGTAACTAAAACTTTACAAACAACAGTTGCAGTTACGGTCTAAAATCACTAAGATAGAATCATCAACAGATATACTAAAAAAAGCAGTTAGCATTTCGCTAGCTGCTTTTTTCTTAATTACCATCCCATGGAATAGTGTCAGAATCTTTATCATAAATTACATAATTTCTAAAGTCTTCTGGATCATTCCAATTTAAACCTTGCTGCAGACTATTTTGCCTTGTTTCTTGATTATGGAGTTTTTCCTGTTTTAATCCTAAACTAGAACGAACTAAATCCGATACGCGTTGTAGTTCCTTTGTAGCGGCTACTTGCATTGCTGCCGCTCCAATCCAAACATTATGTCCTTGAATATAGCCACTCTTAATATTCTGAGTACATCCGCGATAATTCATTGCAATTGAAAGCATATCATCAAAAGTCAGATTAGTTTTAACATACTTGGCAAAGACCTTAAGAATCTTGCGATAGTTAGTGATTGAATTAACTGACATCCCTTTACGTACAATGTCATTAATTACCTGTCTTTGTCTCATTTGTCGACCATAGTCACCTTTTGGATCTTCTTTACGCATCCGCACATAGTCTAAGACCTCTTTGCCATTTAAGTGCTGTTTTCCCTTCTTAAAATGCGTGTGATAAGTAAAGGTAAATGGCACATTAACATCTACTCCGCCCAAAGCTTCTACCATACTTTCTAGAGCTTTCATATTAACTTCCATATAGTAGTTAACTGGTGTATTTAAAAGTGCTTTTACTGTCCGAGTTGCTCCTTTGCTTCCGCCAACTTGATAAGCAGAGTTAACCCGGAACATGTAGTACTTCCCTTCTCCACTTCCGTCACCTTTGATATCAGCTAACAAGTCTCTAGGAATTGAGGTCATTGTTGCTTCTTTTTTCTCTGGATTCATAGTGGCTAAAATCATCGTATCGGAATTCCCCCGGTCATGCCGGCCCTCAATTCCTTGATCAACGCCAAGAATTAGAATTGAAATTGGCTTTTTCTGAGAAATCAATTGCGATGTTTTTCCTGTTCCTCGATAAGCTTGTTGAACTGAACTCATAGCTGAGAAATATGCATGAGCAAAGTAAGCTACGCTTCCACAAACAAGTAAAATTGATAAGAGACCTACCAAACGAGCAAAATTATTTCCATTTTTATAATCTTTTTTACTCGCCGCAAACACATTATTTCTTTTTAGTTTTTGGCGTGGTCTTTTGGGTTCCTCAGGTCTCATTAATTTTTAACTCCTCTGAAAATCAGCTTACCTTTTCATAATACAAAATTACTTAGTTAAGCGCATTAAATTCATTATTAAAAAAATTTTATTTTTTAGCAAGCAAAATAATGTTCTATAATGATGATTAATAAAAATTATATGGTAGAAAGAAGGAAAAGGTATGGCTCTTCCAACAAGAAATGAAGTATCTGATGATCTCAAATGGGATCTTAGTCGTGTTTTTAAAGACGATCAGGAATGGGAAAAAGAATATAATCGGGTCGCAACCGAAATTAAAAATTTAGATAGATTTAAGGGAAATCTTGCTAAATCTGGTCAAGATTTATATGAAGGAATTACAGAAATTTTATCTGTAAATCGTCGTTTAGAAAAAGTGTACGTTTATGCTACTATGTCAAGCGACGTTGATACTAGTAATACTCATTATCTAGGCCTTGTTGCTAAAGCTCAAAGCTTAGCTAACCAAATGAGTGCTGCTATCTCCTTTGTCGATCCTGAAATTTTATCTATCCCAGAAGAGACACTTGCTAAATTTATGCAAGATGAGCCCCGTTTAAAAGAGTATCAACATCGACTTGAACAAATTACTAAGAAACGTCCTCATACTTTACCAGCAAGTGAAGAAAAAATTATTGCCGCTGCTGGAGATGCAATGGGAACTTCCGCTAATACTTTCAATGTTTTAACTAATTCTGATATGGAATACGGCTATGTTCAAGATGAAGACGGAGAGATGGTCCAATTATCTGATGGCTTATATTCACTTCTAATTCAGTCACAAGATAGAAATGTTCGCAAAAATGCATTTGATGTTATGTATGCAAGCTATGGCCAGTTTGAAAATAGTCTCGCTTCAACTTTATCAGGTGAAGTAAAAGCCCACAATTTTAATGCTCAAGTACATAAATATAATTCAGCTCGAGAGGCTGCTTTAAGTGAAAATGGCGTACCAACAGCTGTTTACGATACATTGGTTAAAGAGGTAAATAGTCACCTCAACTTACTTCATCGCTACGTTAGTTTAAGAAAAAAGATTTTAGGTCTTTCTGATTTACAAATGTATGATATGTATGTTCCATTAACAGGTGAGCCCAGTCTTTCTTATAACTTTGAAGAAGCAAAAAATGAAGCTAGACGAGCCTTAGCGCCATTAGGAAAAGATTACCTCGAACATGTTGATTACATCTTTAATAATCGTGTAATTGATGTGGTTGAAAGCCAAAATAAGGTAACAGGCGCTTATTCTGGTGGTTCCTATGATACTGATCCATATGAATTATTAAATTGGGAGGATAATCTTGATTCTCTATATACTCTAGTTCATGAAACTGGACACTCAGTGCATTCCTGGTATACAAGAAATACTCAACCATATGTATATGGAGACTACCCAATTTTTGTTGCTGAAATTGCATCAACAACTAATGAAAATATTTTAACTGAATACTTCTTAGATAAGATTACTGATCCTAAAACACGCGCATTTGTTTTGAATCACTATCTTGATTCATTCAAGGGCACACTCTTCCGTCAAACACAATTTGCAGAATTTGAGCAGTTTATTCATGAAGCTGACGCAAATGGTCAACCATTAACTGCCGATGTTCTTGATGAATTTTACGGCAATTTAAACCAAAGATATTACGGTGATAGTGTAGAACCGGGCGGAGAGATTGCTAAAGAATGGGCCCGTATTCCTCATTTCTATTACAACTTTTATGTTTACCAATATGCAACAGGCTTTGCTGCTGCTACAGCTCTCACAAATAATGTTGTTCATGGTACTGACAAAGAACGTACCGCTTATATTAATTTCTTAAAGGCTGGCTCTTCAGATTATCCAACAGAGATAATGAAATGTGCCGGTGTCGATATGACAAAGGCCGATTACTTAAAAGACGCATTTAATACTTTTGAAAAACGACTTAATGAGTTTGAAAAAATCGTTGATGAATTGAAAACAATCTAGTAAAAACACAAATATATTTGTAAACAAAAAGTTCTTGATCTAACTTCTAAGATCAAGAACTTTTTACTTTATACTAATTTAGTAATCAAACCAACTAAGTATAGAAATACACAGGTAATTAACAAGTAAATACTACCCCACTTAGTCGTTTCTTTTAGAATCTTTCCTTCTAAACCTTCTTTATTAATTGCACCAGTAGCTACTGCAATATTCTGTGGTGATAACATCCCAGCAGTTGCACCAGTCATATTTGAAGCAACAATCCAATATTTGCTTACTCCTAATGATTGAGCAGCAGAATACTGTAAGTTACCAAATAGAACGTTGGCTGACGTTGCAGAGCCTGTTAAGAATGTTCCTAGAGCCCCAATTAATGGTGCAAATAAAGGATAAGCTGGTCCAAGTAAGCTTACTAAGGCTACCGCTAATGCTTTAGTCATTCCTGCATATACCATAACTTTAGCTAAACCCACAATTGCACAAACTGTAATTGTTGTCATCCCAATTGTTTTCAAAACATTGAGCAAGATTTTGAACATTTGGCTTAAGCTTAAGCCTTGAATCTTTCCTCCAATTATTCCCGCTAATAAAATTAATGTTCCTGGAGAGGAAAGCCAATTAATTGGTAGATCATTAGGATTCTTTCCTAAGTAAACATGTAAGTGAGTAGTTACACTAGTTAAAAAGTTATTCACAGGTGGACAAAGAGATGAAGCTAGTAGAACGAAAATAAAGACCAGGATAAATGGTGAACAAGCCTTGAGAATCTCGCTAACACTTTCATTTTCTACTTCCTCTACTGAACCAGTTTTTCTCTTAGTCAACCAGACAGTAACTAAAATTGAAAACAATGATCCGACTAAGGCTGGAAGTTCTGCCCCAGTAAACTTAGCAATAATAACTTGCGGAATTGCCATTCCAACCCCTGACATTAAAGTAATAAAGACAATACCTTTAAGGGCCTTAATACTTTTACCAGTAAGAATAACTAAAATAAAAGGTACTAAAATAACTAAAATGACTAATTGCAAAGTTACAATAAATCCTAATTGCACATCATTAAGATTAGTTACTTCAGCTAATGTCAAAACTGGCAAGCCAATTGCACCAAATGCAGTTGCCGTACTATTGGCAACCAAACAAATTACTGAAGCTTGGATCGGTTCTAAACCTAAAGAAATTAAAATTCCTGCACAGATTGCTACAGCAGTCCCAAAACCAGCGATAGATTCTAGAAAGCCACCAAAACCCCAAGCAATTATTAATACTAAAATTCTTTTATCGGTTGTGATTGATGATAATAATTTTTCAATCGTCCCCATACTACCTGAATAAGTTGTAATCTGATATATAAAAAGCGCAGCCAAAATTACATACATGATTGGCCAAATTCCCATTATAATACCTTCTAAGGCTCCAGAAAGAGTATTAATTATGGGTTGTTTAAACATTAAAACAGCATCAGCAATTGTAATAATTAAACCAATCGTACATGCCCTTGAAGCCGGCATACCAATAATTCCAAGAGAAATTATCAACCAGATGATTGGCACTAATGCCCATAAAAAATTTATCCACATAGTTTTCCTCATCTAAAAAAGTAATACTATTTAATTTTATCCTTTTTCCACATATTAAGGAAATTTAAAAACAAAAAACCTACAAGAGCAAGAGAGCCCTTGTAGGTTCTAAATAACAGTTTTATTTCTTAAAAGCATGAACGCCATAAACAAATAAATAAATTCCAACTTCAATAATCGAAATAAAGAAAGTGACCGGTAAATTAGTTACGTATCCTAAAACTAAACCTGCCCAAACTCCAAACAAGGCGATCCCGACTGACCAACATAACATAGCAGGAATTGTCTTACCTAAGTAGCGAGCACTTGAAGATGGCAAAGTTAATAAAATAAAGACTAATAATGATCCGACAACTTGTGCACCAATTGAAACAGCTAAAGCCAAAGCAATTAAAAATACTACTGAAACTAAGCTTGTATTAATATGATGGCTAACTGCCCCTACATGATCAAATGAATCATAGTTTAACTGTCTTAAAACTAGGAAAATTATTGCTAAAACAAAGAGAGAAAGAACAACTAGTTGAATGACTCCATCTCTATCAACTCCAATAATTGAACCAAATAAGATGTTAGTCGCATAGCGACTATTACCGCCAGCAATAGCTAAAAATAGTACACCCAAGCCAATAAACAAGGCTGAAATCGCACTAATTGCGGATTCTTTCTGATCACTTCTCATGGATAATTCACCAACACTGATTGAGCCAAGCAAAGTAAAAAGAACCATGCCCCAGAGAGGAACCCAACCAATCCAAACCGCAAAAGCGGCTCCGGCAAAACCAATTTCTGATAGAGTGTGAGCTAAGAATGAAAAACTTCTAGCTACAACATATACACCCACTATTCCACAGGTAATAGCAATAAAAGTACTAGCTAGAAATGCATAGCGCATAAAATCATATGCAAACATTATTCTTCACCCACCTCTTCAGTTAAGTCTTTAATTTTACCAGCAATTAAACCTTTATCCTTAAATAAAAGATAATCTTTCATATATTTCTTAGCTAGAGGAATGTCATGAGTTGTAAACAAAACAGTCATTGCGTGTTTTTCATTTAAGTGCTTAATCAATGACATTAACTCTTCTTTAGCAACTGGATCTAAGCTAGCTGTTGCCTCGTCTAAAATAATGAAGTCTGGTTTATCTAACAAAGCTTGAGCTAAATATGCACGCTGCTTTTGACCTCCGGAAGCTTCACCCATCCTAGTATTTTGAATATCTAGTAAATGGGTCTCTTTTAAAATTTGATTTACTCTCCCCTTCACCCGAGCGTTCTTAAATAAAGGAGTATTAAGTTCTACAAAGGCCCGGATTGAGAGGGGATAATCAGCATCCAGATTCCTAAATTGAGGTACATAACCAACTTTTGTATCTGGCGCAAATTTAAACGATCCTGTCGTTGGTTGTAACATTCCCATCAAAATTCTAATCAAGGTTGTTTTTCCTGTACCATTTGCACCAAGTAGAGCTGTCATCGACCCCTTCGATAGGGTAAAATTCAAGTCTTTAAAAATTACCTTATCCTCAAATTTCATCCCCAGGTCTTTAACTGTTAATATATCAGTCATCTCACTCCTCCTCTTCTTCTAATAAACCAATCCTATTTAATTATTTTGAATATCAGCTAGTTTTTGATAATTTTCTTTCATCCAAGCTAAGTAAGTAGTGTTATTAGGAATAGTTTCCCGCACATTTAAAACTGGAACATTGTTCTTTTTTGCAAGTTTAACAAAAGACTTAACTGTTGAGCTACTTGCCTGAGTATTATTAACAAAAAAGGCAATCTTCTTTTGTTTAATAGCATTATTCATTTCGTTAATTGTCTTAGGACTAGGATCTGTACCATTTTCAATGGCTTCTTCAAATTTCTTGTCGCCTATTTTATAACCAGCTTCTTGCAAAGCATAGTCAAAGACTGGTTCACTAACAAAAACTGGTTTTTGATCACCCTTATTAGCCTGAGCTAGCTGTTTGATTTTGTCGATCTTGGCTAAGTATTTTTCGCCATTTTCCTTAAAATAAGCGGCATGCTTCTTATCCAACTTAGATAAACGCTTAACCAAATAATCAACGTACTTAGTTGGCATATCTAAATTGTACCAAATATGAGGATTATCTCCGCTCTTTAATCCCATCAAGTCTTCACCGACTAAGACAGGCTTTTTATCAACAGATTTCGCTAACTTATTCATCCATGAATCATAACCTAGCCCATTTGCAACAATAATATTTGCCTGAGCTACCTTTTTAGCATCTGCTGTTGTCGGATCAAAATCGTGTGGATCAACGCTACTTTTATCAATAATTGCAGTCGCTGTTCCATATTTTCCAACAATATTTTTAGCAATATCTGAATAAACATTAGTTGTAGTAACTATAGAAATTTTATCTGATTGTTTGGCAGAATTTTGCTTATTCGAACATCCTACCGTTATCAATGATACAAGCGTCACTAAGCTCATAATAGAAATAAATTTTGTAATTTTAGATTTAAAATTTTGCATATATATCCTCCTGTGCAAAACAAAAAAGCATTAAGTTAGAAAATTCAGCATAAGTTCTAACTTAAAGTTAGACTAAGCTAAATTTTTTATTATGTCAACATTTTTCTAGATAGACAAATAGCACCAAGACGTCTCAGACTTGATGCTATCAATAAGTATAAATAATAAAAAATTTGCTGAATTTTTAATTTAATGCTTTTTCTCTAAAATTACATCTTTATATAAACATATTTTTATATGTTTGTCAAAGATGTTCAGAAAAAAGACAGTCAAAATGCTGTGATTATTCAAGTCCTTGAACTAAAAATCTTCATTAACGTGCCGTCTCAAGACATCTAGAATCTTAATTACATGCTTATCTTCTAAGCTATAGTACCGCTCTTGCTTAACTTGCTCACTCTTAACTAGCTTAGCCTCTTCTAAGATTCTTAAGTGCCTAGAAATAGCTGGCTGACTAACATCAAACTGTTTTACCAAGTTATTTACACTACTTTTTTGATTGTCATTTAAGTAATAAAGAATTTGAATTCGAATGGGATGATTTAAAGCTCTAGTAACTCGAATAATTTGATCGTTCAACTTGTTCACCTATCTCAACTTACATTTAATTATGAGAGTAACTCAAGAATTTTCTTTTGCACACTTGATTCTTCACTAGATCCAATGATTTGATTCGCAGCTTTCTTTGCATCTGGAAGAGCGGTAGCCGTAGCAAAGCTCGTACCTGCAAACTTAAGCATACCAACATCATTACCACTATCACCAAATGTCACCATTTCACTAGATTTAATCTTCAGTTTTTTACCTAAATATTCTAAACCTACGGCTTTATTCATTCCTTTAGTCTGCATATCAATAGCAGTACTTGCACCTGAGACAAAACCAATCTGTGGATAATCTTCTCTAAGTTTATCTAAGACCTTAGGCATCTTATCTTCTGGAACACGAAGACTTACTTTAAAAATACGATCATCGATATCGTTAAAGCTATCAACAACTTGAATTTTCTTAACGTACTTTTTTAGATCTTCCGC
Organism: Lactobacillus johnsonii; assembly: GCF_014058685.1. Lineage (NCBI taxonomy): Bacteria > Bacillati > Bacillota > Bacilli > Lactobacillales > Lactobacillaceae > Lactobacillus > Lactobacillus johnsonii. Next base: position 1,746,843 of record NZ_CP059055.1, read on the forward strand.
AAATTCTTTTCCACTGCTTTTTTCAACATATGCACTAGTTACACCAGCAACAATAGCCTTATATGGTAATTTTTCCACAATTTCAAGCATGGTTTGATAATCTTCGTCAGATAAATCAGATATTTGAAGAATTTCATTTCCATGAGCTACTAAAGCACCATTTTCAGCCACAAAGTACATATTCTTATTAGCTTTTGGAAAACGATCGAGGATATTTTCATACTGATTACCACTAGCAATAACAAATTTAATATCACGATCCTGCATAATTTGAAATTCTTTTTCAAAGAGTTCCTTATCATAAGTCTTATCTTCTCTTAACCAAGTACCATCCATATCAGTTGCAATAAGCTTAATCATTTTCAGTCTCACTTTCCACTTTTATTATCCACACTCCACTATACTAAAAAACGCCACCCGGAGGTAGCGTTTTTCACAAAACTATTTTATTCAACTAATTTAATCTTTCTTGCGTTTTCTAGTACCTGCTAAGCCTAAAAGTGACGCAATGGTTGCTAATCCTAGTCCAATACGTCCTGCATTAGAATGTTTATGACCAGTTTGAGGTAATGAAACATCCTCAGTTGTAGCTGCTTCTGCCTTACCAGATTCTTTGGTTTCTACAGTTGCTACTTCCTTAATAGTAGTATTAGTGGAAAGTTGGTCTGGAAGAATAGGAGCATCATTAGTTGATTCAGTTGGAGTTTCAGCTTGAACTGGAACTTTTGAATCCTCTGGATCTTCTGGGTCCTTTGGTTCTTCTGGATCCACTGGATCCTTCGGTTCTTCTGGATCTACTGGGTCCTTTGGTTCTTCTGGATCCACCGGATCCTTTGGTTCTTCTGGATCTACGATATCCTTATTGTAAACTACAGTTTCAATGATATCGTCAGTATTATTATCTACATTTTCAAGACTGCCAATTTCTTTCCTATCTGGAGTGTAGCCGGCAATATCTGGAGAAATGACTTGTATAAATGTAGTTCCATCAAGTGCTGTCCATTTAATTCCATCAGAAATCTTTCTGCCATTTTTATCTAAGATAATAACTTCGCCAGTTACTTTATCAATAATGGCTGTACCACGGAATCTTAGCTTTTGAACTACGTCATCTTTTGCTTTAGTCCCATCTGCGTAAACATATTTAATTGTACGAGTAATTGTTTTATCTAAAGCAATTGAATCAAATGGATATTTTGGTCCATCTGGGTTGTCTGGGTTAATTGGATCCTCTTCGGTAAATTTATCATCAGGAGTAACTGTAACTGTTCCATGTTTGAATGTTACATAGAAAGTCTTTGTGTCTTCACCAAATTCTCCACCAACATAACCATCTTTGACTAATTCATAGCCTAAACTTTCATAGTATTTAATCTTATCTGCTGTGCTGTAGTTAATTGTCTCGTTGTACTTACCATCAACTACTGCAGTTTCTAATTGCTTGCCTGTAGTCTCATCAACATAGATAATTTCTGCCTTAGCTGCATTTGCAGTGTAGATAACTGTTGTTTCTAGGTTCTTACTATCTTGGTTAATTCCTTCAACTGCATTAACTACTCCTTTATCTGGAGTGTAGCCAACAATTGTTGGAGAAACTACTTCGACAAACGTTGTTCCATCACTAGCTGTCCAAGTTAATTTGCCGGGAATTGGGTTACCGTTCTCGTCAAGCTTAACATTACCATTTTCATCGACTTCTACATATTGACCAGTTACCTTGTCAATCACACCTGAACCAACAAAAGTTAAAGTTTGTGTGTGACTCGGCTTAGCTGTTGTTCCATCTGCATAAACATAGTGGATAGTATTAGTTACATCCTTGTTCAAGTTAGCAGAATCAGCTGGGTATTTTGGTCCATCTGGATTGTCTGGGTTAATTGGTTCATCTGGCTTGCCTGGAGCTTCTGGATTTACAACTACTGTTCCATGCTTGAAGGTTACATAGAAAGTCTTTGTGTCTTCACCGAATTCTCCACCAACATAACCATCTTTGACTAATTCATAGCCTAAGCTTTCGTAGTATTTAATCTTATCGGCTGTACTGTAGTTAATTGTTTCGTTGTACTTACCGTCAACTACTGCAGTTTCTAATTGCTTACCGGTAGTCTCATCAACATAGATAATTTCTGCATTAGCTGCATTTGCAGTATAAGTAACCACAATTACCTTGTTTGGAGTATTTTCAGTTACAGAACTTCCAGAAACCCAAGTTTTATCTGCTGTATAACCAGCTAGAGTAGGTGATATTACTTCAGCAAATTTCGGATCTGTTATATCTGCTTTCCAAGTAAGTGTCCCTTCAATTGGTTGTTTATTTTCATCAACAACAATCTTGCCATTTTCATCAAGAACTACATATTTTCCAGTTGTTTTATCTACAACACCGTATGCTGTAAATTTGATATTTTGCTTATTACTTTCAGCTGCGGTACTGCCATTTTCAAAAACATATTGAATCTCTTGAATTACTTCTTTAATGTAATCTTCTGATCCGTAAGCTGGGCTATCGGGATTCGTTGGATCAATAATGATCAAATCTCTAGTTAAATGAATTGTAAAGTTATTCTTAGCTTCATCTGCAGAATAGTAGTAATCTTTACCAAATTCATAGTCACTACTTACAAGTTTGTATCCACTTTCTATAAACAGGTTAAGGACATTTTCATGGTTTTGTTTCCAGTTAATTTGATGATCCACTTTACCCTGTACTTCATCCCCACCGATAACTAGTCCAGTTACGTCATCAATGTATTGGATGCTAGCTCCCGTTTGATTTGCATAATAAAGAACTTCTTCAGTGATATTATCAGAGCTTCCACTTACTATCTTAGCTTCTACAATTCCTCTATCTGCGCCATACCCTGTAACCTTTGGTGATTCTACTGGAGCAAAAGTATAGTTCATATCGCCGGCTTCAGTTGTCCAAACAATATCACCAATCCAAGCTTTATCAACAAAGTCATATTGGCCCGTTCCAATAAATGTAACTTTTTGAGTAACAGAATTTGCAGCTTCTTGGTCTTTATTAGGTCCATCTGCATAAACATAAGTAATCACTCGGTTTACTTCTTTATTTTGTGTATTTTCAGCGATTTTATGTTTTAAAATAACCCTAAAATCATTACAGCCAGGATTGTACTCTGCATCCCCAAATGTTGTGGCATAAGTTAAAGGATTACTTACTAGTATATAGTTATTATTTTCATAGTCTTTGATGCTATTTAAAACATTTTCAATTATTTGATAGTTAATTACTTCCCGGTAATTACCCGCAATATTGATAGTTGATCCAAGTTGCTTGTTAGAAGTTTCATCCCAAAAAGTAATTGTACCAACTTGAGCTTTTTTATCATAAACAATATTTTCTACTCTATGCTTTACATCCTGATCTACTTTATCCGCAGTACTCCATTTTTGTGTAGTAGTGTAACCAACAATATCTGGAGATTTGATCGATTCAAAGACATCCGTCTTAGAAGTCCACTGTAAACTAGCGTCCTTATTGGTAATTTCAATAGCAATTACGTAACCATCATCGTGTTCAACTTCTGTTACTTCTACAATCTTTCCAGTCACTTTATCACGATAACCATTCGTCTTGAAAATGGCTGTTTGTGTAACTGAATCATGTAGCTTATTACCAACCCCATCTACATAGTTGATAATTTTATCTACAGATTGTGATTCATTAATTTCTTCAAGACCATGCTTTAACTCAATCTTAAATTCTAAATCTTTTACATCAAATTTTGTTCCTGGTTTAAAATCATTGCTAATAACTACATATCCTCTATCAATCAAGTCTTGGAGTGTAGTACTTAAGTCAACAAAATTAATTACAGAATATACTTTTCCAGTTGCATTTAATTCTGCAACTTTACCACCATTATTCTCTAAATTATCTAAATCAACAATGGTAATTGTAGCTTTAGCATCCTCACGTAAACGATATACAACCTTGATATCTTTACCCGGATCTTCTGGAGTTACAAATTCAATATCAGCAATATATCCCTCAATAACCGGTGTATAGGTTAGACCAGCCTTAGTCGGATCATCTTTATCATTGTTAAATTTTACAGATGGATGAATTTCTTTCCCGTTTTCATCAACTAAAATTAAAGAACCTAATTCTTTATAAACAAACTGTACTTCATGAGCTGAGTCAGTTACGAATGGGTTTCTAGCTGTGTAGTTGTTATGAGAGAAGTTAACTGATTTACCAGCTTCTACAGTATGGCTTTCAATAACCTTAGTCATGTCTTTGCCATCATACATCAAAACTTCCATCTTACCAGTAGCGTCAATTTGACGGTAAACTACTGTAAAATCTACAGTTAACTGATCAATAGTACCTTCATTTTTATCTCCAGCACTGTAGTATACTTTCTTATAGTAACTACCATCTCCAAATTGAGAAAGTGTTCCAGTAAATGAACCAGTAGGAAGTTTTGAAGCATCTAAGTAAAAGCCATTAATTAGCTGTTTGTATTGATCAACGTTGTCAACAATAAATCCTTGCCCAGTCCAACCAGATATGTTAACGTTTGGATATTTATCAGTGCCTGGAATTTCTATTAAATTGCCATTTTGATTGTAATAGTATTTAATCACAGACTGTTCAGTATAAACTGGGATAATTTCACCAATTGAACTCGCATCTATGCTAGTACTATTGCCTAGACAATATTCAATTCTTGTACTTCCCACAACTGTACTAGCGTTTCCAACAGGCGTTTCACTTCCATTAATAGAAATATTAGATTTACCACTGTTAACTACTAAAAATTTTACAGTGTGCCACCCATTGACTACCTCAATATTCTTAAAATGGCCTGCTTGAATAGTATGGGTAGACAAAATTTCAGTAAAACTATTGTCAGTTACATATGCATAAAGATTGTCATCGGATAGATTATTTCGATTTACAGACAAGATAAGCTTTTTGTTATCACTACTCACAAAACTTGTACCATTCAAGTTTAAAATTTGATAAATGTACCTATTATCACCAATTAAATCTCCCGCTTTTTTCGGATAATTATCCGCATCTGTTCCCAGAATAGTTACAGCAGCTTTACTTTGAACTTCCTTAGCATTCGACTGAATAGTTATATTTTCTTTAACCACTGATTCTTCAATTGGAGAAGCTTCATTTTCAACCTTAGTTTCAGCTTCAATAGGCTGATCTGCTTCTACAGATACAGTATTGTTTTCTACCTTCTCAGCTGGTTGTGTTTCTTCTACGGAAACTGTATTGCTTTCTACGCTTTCAACTGGCTGTACATCTACAGAAGCAGCATTTTTCTCTACGTCTTCAACTGCTTGAGCTTCTTCTACAGGAGTAGTATTTTCAACTAAATTAGTTTCAGTTGTATTAGTATTTTAATTTTTTACTGCTGTGTCTCCATTAATTGACTCAGCATTATAAGTTACTACTTCGTTAGTTGCTTGTTTGTCTACATCATCTGTTTCTACAGAAGAAATCGACCGATCATTTTTTACTTCTTCATTACCAGTCTCACCAGAAGCAGTTACATCATTTTCTACTTCATTATTTTCTTCTGCCGACATAACTTCTGTTTGATTGTCAGTAGTAGATATACTCTGTTCCTCAGTATTTACTACGTTATCCATCGTCTCTGTTATGTCACTAGCTGTACTACTTTCGACTTTTACGCTTTCCTCTGGAGCAACTGTAGTGTCAGCTTGAGCTTCCTGATTATTAACCCCCATAAAGGTTAAACCAATTAATACAGAAGCAGCCCCTACAGTAAACTTACGAATAGAGAAGCGTTGCTTTTGCGGTCTAATTTTTCGCATTTTTTCACTATAATTGTTCTTGGAAACCATAATTTTATCCTCATACTTCTAGTATTAGGTGAGCATTAAGTTATAGCTTTCTTGCTAATGATTATTAAGATAATAATCATTTATTTCACCTTGTTATATTTGTTTTTTACATTAAGTAAGTATACGGATAATCTATGATTTAATTGTGTACAATTTATGATATTTGTGTGAACTTGTAATCTATTTATATATTATTTTTCTTTATATATCAATAAGAATGCGATTTCAAAAATCTTGCATTTTCAATGCTATACATTACTATAGTAAATATATGTTATTTATTAAACAAAAAAGTAAGATTCTAAAATTTTTCAGAATCTTACTTTTTAATTAGTTATTTTTATTCATCTGGGTCTTCAGAGATAGGTTTCTTCCAGAAACTCATAATTAGACCGGCTACAATAGAACCAACAATTGTAGCTACGAAGTAAAGTAAAATATGGTTAGATAATGGTGATACCCATAGTCCTCCGTGAGGAGCTGGTACTTGGATGTGCCACAATCCAACAAGTAAACCACCAACTGCTGAACCAATTACACAGGAAGGAATTACACGACCTGGGTCAGCTGCAGCAAATGGAATAGCACCTTCAGTAATGAATGAGAAACCTAAAATCCAGTTTGATACACCAGCACGACGCTCTTCCTTAGTGTAACGGTTCTTAAAGAAAGTAGTACCAATTGCAGTAGCAAATGGAGGAACCATACCACCAACCATAACAGCTGCCATCATAACTGCAGCAGTTGCAGAATGTGGATCGTTAGCAAATGCACCTGAAGCAAAGACATAAGCAGCCTTGTTGAAAGGACCACCCATATCGATAGCCATCATACCAGCTAAGATCATTGTCAAAATTACAAGGTTACCAGTACCCATACTGTTCAAGAAGTGGGTAATAGCAAAGTTAACTGAACTAAAGATTGGGTTGATGATGTAGAACATAATCAAAGCAATGAAAAGCAAGCCCAAAATTGGGTAAAGCAACATTGGCTTCATACCTTCTACTGATTTTGGAAGTTTAGCAAATAACTTCTTCAATCCAATCATCATATATCCAGCAATGAAACCTGCAGCGATACCACCTAAGAATCCAGCTGGAGATACAGCATGTGCTTGTGCGTTAACTTGTAAGCCGTTAGTACCGTTAACAATGGCTGCCATGTATCCACCAACAAACCCTGGCATCAAGGCAGGTAAGTCGCCGATTGATTCAGCAATATAAGCAGCTAATACAGGAACCATAAATGCAAAGGCTAAGTTACCAGCACTATTTAAGAAAATAAATGCAGGGTTCTTAGCGCCACCAGCCATATAGTTTTCCACTATGAAGGAGATGGCCATTAAGATACCACCACCGATAACGAATGGAAGCATGTGGCTAATACCACTCATTAAGTTCTTGTAGATAGATGCCCACAAACCTTGTTTTTCTTTTGCATCATTATCGCTAGAACTTGCACTACTATCAGCATGGTAAATTGGAGCCTTGTTTTCTAAGATATCTTCAATCAATTCTTTTGGATGGTTAATACCATCTACAACAGGCTTCATAACAAGTTCTTTACCATTGAAACGTGGCATATCAACTTTTTTATCAGAGGCAATGATGACACCTTTTGCTCGTTTAATTTCTTCTGGAGTAAGCTTATCTTTTACACCTTCAGAACCGTTAGTTTCAATACGAACATCAACGCCTAATTTTTTACCAGCCTTAATTAAAGCTTCTTGAGCCATGTAAGTGTGTGCAATACCATTGATACATGCAGTAACACCAACAATTAAAGGCTTTTGCTCGCTAGCAGGCTTAGATGCTTCTTTTGCAGCTTCGGCCTTTCTCTTTTCGGCATCGGCCTTGTCCTGAGCATCCTTTTCAGCTTCTGCTTTTTTAAAGATATCAATAACTTCTTCTGGTGTAGTTGCTGCCTTTAAAGCATTAACAACATCTGGATTAATTAGTAAACTTGATAACTTAGCTAAAGCTTGTAAGTGTGTGTTATCAGCACCGGCTGGTGCAGTAATCATAAAGAATAAATGAACTGGTTGTCCATCAAGAGCTTTATAATCAATTCCTTTAGGACTTTTTGCAAATAAAACAGCGGCACGATTAATGTACTTGTTTCTTGCGTGTGGCATGGCGATTCCTTCACCAATACCAGTTGTTGATTCTTTTTCACGAGCCCAGATTGATTTAATGAATTCCTCTTCGTTATTTACAACACCTTGCTTTACTTCAAGATCAGCCATTTCTTTAATAGCTTCTTCTTGAGTAGTAGCCTTCAGATCCATAATCATTAAATCAGGACTTAAAAGATCTTCAATTTTCATGAAAATAACTCCCTATCCTAACTGTATTATTTAGTTTTAACTACTTTACTTCTTCAACTGTAATTTGTGGTAAAACAGCATCAATTTGACTCTTAACTGCAATATCTTCAGTAAATGCAGTAGCACCACCACAAGCAGATCCGACTTTCAATGCTTCAACAACATTATGAGTCTTGTAGTAAGTACCTACAAAGCCGGCAATCATTGAATCTCCAGCGCCAACTGAGTTAACAGCAGTACCAACAGCAGCACTTGCATGGTAAATATGATCCTTAGTTACTAAGTATGCACCGTCGCCAGCCATAGAAATCATGACGTTTTGTGCACCCATGTCTAAAAGTTTCTTAGCTGCTTCAAGCATTTCTTGATCATTAGCAAAGCTTGTATCAAATAAAGCTGCTAATTCATGATGGTTAGGCTTAATAACTAATGGGTGGTACTTCAAAGTTGCAAGTAAAGCTTCCCCAGTAGTATCAATTGCAAATTCAGCACCAGCTTCTCTGATAGTTGGTAATAATTGTTCATAGAAGTCAGTTGGTAAACTTGGTGCTAAACTACCACTTAATACAACAATATCGCCTTCATTAAGATCATCCAAACGCGCCTTAAAAGCAGTAATTTCTTGTGCATCAATCTTTGGACCAGCCGCATTAATTTCAGTTTCTTTTTGAGCATGAATTTTCACATTAACACGGGTATCGTCAGAAATAGTTACAAAATCACTTTCAATTTTTTTAACGTTTAATTGGCGAACTAATTCTTTGCCAGTAAAACCACCAACAAATCCCCAAGCAGTGTTATCAACATCAAGTTGGTTCAAAATTTGAGAAACATTAATTCCTTTACCACCAGCTAAAAATTGACAATCATTTGAACGGTTAACACTACCAGCTTCCACCTTTTCTAATTGCATAACATAGTCTAATGCTGGATTAACTGTAACAGTATAAATCATGACCGAGCCTCCTCAACTCTGATTTGTTCAGGTAAGATATTTTCTTTACCTGTACTTAAATTGTTAGTGATGAGTATTGCCTCATTGATATGTGCAAAACTTGCAAAATTTGCTACACCAATCTTACTACTATCCATTAAAATAAACGATTCTTTAGCCTGCTCAATTGCAGCTTTTTTTATCCCAGCTTCTGCTGGATCTGGCGTAGTAAATTGGCCATCTGCTGTTAAACCATTAGCTCCAATAAATGAAACTGTAAAATTCATTTCTTGTAGCTGCTTCATAGCTGTATTGCCTATGACTGCATGCGTTTCAAGCTTAGCCTCGCCCCCTAACAAGCGAGTATGAATTCCATTGTCTAAACATGCTAGTGCAACATCAACGCCATTAGTAACTACATGTAAATCATTAACTTCTCGCAAAAATGGCACCATTTCATAAGTTGTCGTTCCAGCATCAAGAAAAATATGATCTCCATTAGTAACATGATTTATCACAGCAAAACGTGCAATCTCACGTTTATTGTCAACATTAAGATTAAATCTCACTTGTTGTTCAACATCACGTGAATAATCTTGCAGTGAGCGTGCTCCTCCGTGTACACGAACAATCACGCCACGCTTTTCTAATTCAATGAGGTCACGGCGAATTGTTGACTCTGATGACTTAGTCAACTTACACAATTCATTAACACGACAGATACTGTGTTTATTAATATAGGTTGCTATAGCTTGTTGACGTTCCTCGGTCAGCATCGTTCATCATCACCTCATTTAATATGATAAACGCTTTCAGATATAAATTCAATCATTTTTCGTCAAAATCATTCATATTCATTCAATATTAGTCAAAACTAAAGCTATTAAAAGTGAAAAGTTTTCTATATAAAAAATGAGCTAGCACAACATCGCACTAGCTCATTTTCATTAAATTAATTAACCTGTATATATTTTCTATCTTTATAAATAAAATTCATTTTTTCATTAGTAGTCCTAATTTCAATTCTTTGATAATTTGGCTCATATCCATGCTTTTTCAAATTGATAGTAACTTTATGACCATCTACATTTATCTCATAAAGATTGTACTCACCCTTTTGATAACCAAAATCGGTTCCATTATCCTGATAGTGAGTATATTTACCACGTTCACCAAACACTCTAAATGTCATTTTTTCATCTGGTCTAGTGGAAATATGTTCCTTAACTTCTCCCCACGGCAAAATAGTATTTTTCTTAATAAATAAGGGTAACCTATCAATCGGGGCACTAACTAAGATCGTATTATTACCGCTATAAGTAACATTATTCCAAAAATCAATCCATTCCCCTTCTGGTAAGTAAACAGCTCGCCACTTTTTACCTTCTTCAACAATTGGCGCTACCACAATATTTGTACCAACCATATATTCGTCATTCATATTTTTAACTGCTGGATCAGTTGGATAGTTTAAAACCAAAGGTCGCATAATCGGAAGCCCAGTCTTATTTTCTTGAGCAAATAAATCATAAAGATATGGAATAAAATGATAGCGCAAATGTAAGTACTTGCGATATATCGATAGCGTTGGTTCTCCAAAGATCCATGGCTCTTGCGAGCGTGTACCCATAGCCGCATGATTTCGAAGAAGAGGACTAAAAAGTGCTGCTTCAATCCATCTTGTTAATAGTTCTGGTGTAGTATCTGCACCAAATCCTCCGATATCTGTCCCAGCAAAAGCAAAACCGCTCATTCCTAAATTACATAGTTGCGGAATCATCATTTGTAAATGGACCCATAAACTTTGATTATCACCAGTCCAAACTGTGGAGTATTTTTGTGTTCCCGCATAAGCAGCACGGGTAATCACAAATGGGCGTTTACCAGTTAAATTCTTTAAGCCATAATAGGTTGCTTTAGCCATATTGTGACCATAAACATTATGCATTTTAGCATGTGTTGATTCCTTTTCTTCATCATTAAAAATAATATCTTTTGGAATTTCTCCATTAAATGAGGCCGGCTCATTCATATCGTCCCAGATTCCATCAACACCTAAATCAACTAAAAACTTACAATTTTCTGACCACCATTTTCTGACTGCTTCACGCCCAAAATCCGGATAGACAGCATCCCCAGGCCAAACCTTATTAACATAAACTTGCCCATTTGGTGCTTTTACAAAATATCCTTTTTTAATTCCTTCTTGGTAGATCTGATAACTATCGTCTTTTTTGACACCAGGGTCAATAATTGTAATCACATGGAAACCTAATTTGTGAAGTTTATCAATAAATTTTCTAGGATCATCATAGGTATCTGTCCTCCAGGTAAAAACTCGATACCCATCCATATAATCAATATCTAAATGGATAGCATCACATGGCAGGTGATATTTTCGCATTTTAGTAACAATTTCTTCTACCTTTTCAGCGCTTATACTATATCCCCAACGAGATTGTTGATAACCTAATGTCCACTTTTGTGGCAGCGGTGTTTTTCCAGTTAAGTAAGTATAATTTTTAACAATTTCTTTTAAGTCTCTGCCGCCAATAATGTAATAATCAATATTTCCATTATCAGCTGCAATGTAGTAGTATTTATTACTTTCTTTGCCTAAATCAAAATAACTATGATAAGTATTATCGAAAAAAATTCCGTATGGATGATTTTTCTTCAATCCAATTAGAAATGGAACCGACTTATATAAACGAGTAAAACTTTCCACATGCGGCTCAGGGTTATCTGTATTCCAGTTTTCATACGCATAGTGTCGTTTATTTAAAAAACCGGTCTTATCACCTAAGCCATAAAATTGCTCATCGTCTGCTAATTCTTTGACTAGTTCATAGTAGTGGACATCTTTTCTTCTACTAGTGACCACTTCATGCCCTTCCGACTCGGCCAACTTTTGTTGGCTAGAATCTGTTTGTCGATCAATTGGAATTCTAGAGCCGCAATAGTCAATAATTAAGGGATTTTCTTTTGCATCATAAACATCTATTTTTTCGTCGTGATAAATTTTAATGATTAATTTTGAAGTTTTTATTTCAAGATAGTCATTCTTTTTCTCAACTTTAAATTTAGTGTCTATTGCCTTATTTCCTTCAATTGCATATGACTTAGTATGCTCACCGCGATTTTGAAATACACGGATTATTTCAGGTGTTAAGATTGTTAATTCAATACTAGAATTAACAAAATTTATCTTTATTTTGTTTTTATTAATCGCATATGTTTCCAAACTATTTGTATTCATATTAAGCCTCTACATTATTTGTATTCGCTTTCAATTTTATCACAAAAAACTACTCAACTTTTGAAAGCTGAGTAGTTAAATTTTTATTCCTTAATGCCTTGTAATGCACGCTTCATATTCTTCCACATACCGTTATCATCAGTTTGCAAAATAAGACTTGGATAAATTTTTCTAATCCACCAAATCGATCCTAGCAAAAATACTAATAGAATTATTAGAGAGATTGCTGCCTCTAAGCCAGTCGCGTTTCCTTTAATTAGTCGAAGGGGCATTAAGAAAGATGATAAAAATGGTATGTAAGACATAATCATGGCAAAAATACCATCAGGATTATTAGATAAGCTCATACTACTAAATAATCCGAGTAGAGTTAAATAAACTAAGGGTTGTACTGCCTTGTTAGCATCTTCAGCTTTAGTGACAATTGCACCACAAACAGCCGCATAAACGATATATAGGATCAAGCCAAGCACGACGAATAATAATCCCCAAGAAATTATTTGTCCTAAAGCTTGATCGATAGCAGGCTTTATTTGAGCAAATGTATCTTTTACTCCGTCAATATGAGGAGCCATATAATAAAAGCCAGAAAACATCACAGCATAAATTAATAACTGAGTTAGAATTTCAAGGAAAATACCCAACACTTTACCATCGAAGTACTTTCCACCAGGCATGCTTGAAAAGATCATTTCCATAATTTTAGTTCCCTTTTCACTGGCAATATCCTGTGCCATGATGGTGCTATAAGTCTGAACCAAAAAGTATAAAACAAAAATTAGAATCCAAAAAGTAGCTGTCTTTAAATTCTTTTCATCACTTGCATTCAATTTTTTATCATTAGTTTTCTCAGTAAATTTAACTTTTTGAGAAAGTGACTGCATCTGTTGCTCACTGAGCTTAGCGTTTTTTAGATTAAGTGCTTGCTGCTGAGTGTTTAAAACTCTGATCAACTCAGTCTTAACATCATTATCAAGGCTTTCGGTACCATAGTAGTTCGCAACTAATTGAGTAGAAGTCTCTTTCACCACAATATAACCACTAATATCACCATCTTTATAGGCCTTTTCAGCTTTTGCCTTATTTTTATATCCATCAAAATCTTCTGTTTTCTTTAATGGCTGAACAATACTCTGATTTTGACTTACTATTCCTACCTTTGTATCACTGTCGAAAGCTGAAGATGAACTCATCCCAAAGAAAAAAGAAATCAATAATACAAGAAATGGTGCGAAAATCATCAATAAAAATGACCAATTTTTTACTTCTCTACGATATGTTTCTTTAGCAACTAACCAAGTTTTATTCATTCTCTTCACCGGCTTTCATTTTGAAAATTTCATCTAAAGTTGGTGGCTCTTGATCAAAAGTTTGCAAGTATTTTCCATGGGAGAGCGTATTAAAAATTTCTTTTCCGTAACTAGCGTTTGTTAACCAAAGTTTGTAGATACCATTATTCTGTAAAATAGCATTTTCAACCCCAGGTAAATTTTTAACATTATCAAGATTCAGGTCAGTTCTAATAAACAATCGAGTTAAACCAAAATTATTGCGAACATCATTTACAGCACCGTTTAACACAATATGTCCATTATTAATCATTACTACATCGTCACACAATTCCTCAACATTAGACATATCATGATCAGAAAATAGAATAGTAGCTCCGCGTTTCTTTTCTTGTAAGATTACCTCTTTAATTATTTCGACGTTTACCGGATCGAGCCCACTAAAAGGCTCATCCAAAATAATTAAGTTTGGCTGATGAATAAGAGTCGCAATTAATTGGATTTTTTGTTGATTACCTTTAGATAAACTTTTTATTTTATCGGTAATTTGGCCTTTAACTTCTAACTTTTGCATCCAATCTTGCAAATCATGTTTTACTTCATCTTTTTTCATTCCCTTTAAACTAGCCAAAAAACTTACTTGCTCTAAAACAGTTAATTTTGGCATTAAGCTACGCTCTTCAGGTAAATAGCCGACAGAGTTATAATCCCGACTTGAAAAAGAATGTCCATCAATAGTAATTTTTCCCTGATATTTGACAAACTTTAAGATGCTATGAAAAAGAGTTGTTTTTCCTGAGCCGTTTTTACCAATTAAGCCTAATATCTTTCCATTGTCTGCTTTGAAGTTAATATCAAACAAAACTTGTTTGCTTCCAAAGCTTTTATTTAAGTTCTCTACTTGTAACATAGTTTTTTCTTTCTAGATAAATTTTATTAAAGTTAGCCTTAATTATATCAATATTTTTTCTTAAATATACTTTATTGGATCAAAAAAGCCTCTCAGTTGTCCAAATCTGAGAGGCTTTTTATCTTTATTTATACATATATTTTGCAGTAGCTTCTTTAGGATCCATTCCATTTCGAATCTTTAAAGCAAGTTCAATTGAAACATCTGCGATAATTGACTGCGGATCAATGACATTATATGGGTGATCTGGTGCTTTTTCCTGGGCAAGAGATAATTCAGTACATCCCAGTAAAATTACATTACATCCATATTCATCATGCATTGTTTTTAAAATTTTATGGTATAAGTCATGGTCAACAATACCTTTTTCCTTAATGTCACGATAAATTAGCTCATTAACCATTGGTTGAATTTCAGGCCCACCTAGTTCAGCTTTTTTACCAACTCGTTCTAATTCATCCACATATAAATGATCATAAATAGAACCTTCAGTTGCAATTAAACCAATTTTCTCTTCTTTTGGAAAATCATCCACAAACTTGTGAACAGCAATACGCATCATATGTAAAAATGGTACATCAGTTAATGCTGCTAAGTCATTATAAAAGTAATGAGCAGTATTGCATGGCATTACGAAAAAGTCAGGATTAAGTTTTGATTGACTTAAAACATCGTCCTTTAAATCATAGAAAAAATTAGGTTTACTATGATCCATAATGTATGCAGTTCGATCAGGAATTTGAGCATCATTTACTAAAATATAATTTAAATAGTCCTGATCCTTAGTAATCTTAACTCGGTGATTAATTAAACGAACGTAACTTTCAGTCGCAATTGTCCCCATGCCACCGATAATTGAGAAAAAGTGTTTCATTCCTATTCCTCATCATCTTTTTCTAATTCATTAATTACACTTTCAGCAACTTTGATGTCAGTTGGATATGGTGTATCTACTCCACGAATCTTTTGGTATGGGTCGGCTCCCTTACCACAAATCAAAACAATGTCATCCTTATCAGACATTGCAATTGCATCATGAATTGCCTTTTCACGATCTAACTCAATTGTGACATTAACTTTTTCATGATCAATACCAGCATCAATTTCCTGTGCAATATCCATTGGATCTTCAAAACCAGGATCATCAGTTGTCAAAAAGGCTTTATCTGCATAAGCAGTTAAACTTTCACTAAAGCCTGGACGACGTGATACTCCTTTATCACCAGGAGCTCCAACAACTACGATGATTTTTGGATTGTTAAATTCACGCTGCATAAAGCTCATTAATGCCATCATTGAAGCCTTATTATGTGCATAGTCAACAATTACAGTACCATGATTCTTTGATGGCAAAGCTTCCATTCTTCCTGGAATAGTTACGTGACGAATGCCTTTAGCACATTCTTCATAATTTTCGCCAGCAAGTCCAGCACCAATAATAGCAGCAGTACCATTCATTTCATTGAAATCACCAATCATTTGAAGAGTGTAGTCACCAGCAATTGGTAATTTCTTAGCTTTATCGGATGCGCAGAACAATTTAAATTCAGTTTCTTTCATATCAGTTTCAACTGATTGGAAACGGAAATCAATTGGTTGCTTTAAGTTAGGATTTTCAAAATCATTTCTGGCAAATAGATAGATACTATCTGGATTAGTAGTAGTAGTTGCAGCTGCATAAATCTCATCAAAATGATCAGACATTGCGTTGATAATACACTTACGTGAGTTAACCATTAATTGCAGTTTACAGTGCAAATAATCTGCAAAGTTAGGATGTTCATTTGGTCCAATGTGATCTGGAGTAATATTTAAGAAAAATCCGAGATCGTAAGTTAAACCAAAGACACGATTTTTCTTATAAGCCTGACTAGAAACTTCCATTACTAAATGAGTCATACCGTTATCAACAGCTGTTCTCATATCTCTGAACAAGTCTAAACTTTCAGGTGTAGTTAAACTTGCCTTAAATTTGTCTTCAGGCTTTGGTCCTACAATATCATCTACTGATGAAAATAGTGCTGTTCGACCACCATTAATTTGGTCAAGCATCCCCTTCAAGAAATATGCAGATGTTGTCTTACCCTTTGTACCGGTAAAGGCTACTACATACAAATCATCTTGCGGGAATCTGTAAAAGGCAGCAGATAAAAGAGCCATGGCTTTAGTTACATCTCTAACAACTAAAGCATGCATTCCTTTACCTTCTGGATATGGTTGTTCTGCTACATAACAAGTAGCTCCACTATCTTTAGCCATTGATAAATAAGTAGGTCTAAAGCCTTTACCTTTACAGAAAAACAAAGTATTTGTTTTTATATCACGTGAATCATAGGAAATATAATCCATTTTAGTTGGAACCGCATCTTGAACAGCGCTTGATTTAAGCAAGTGGTGTTCCTTCAATATTAAGATGCAAGTGTTTAAAGAAATGCTAGAATCGCTCATTTTTTCTCTCCAATTTTTAAATCAATTCAGCCTAAATTATAGCACACCATCTTTTTTCTTTGGGCTATGGAGTGGTAGTTGAATAATAAAACTGGTTAATTCTGCCGTTGATTGACATTTAATATTACCACCATGCAAATCAACAATACTTTTGGTTATCGCTAACCCCAGTCCTGTTCCACCAGTTTTTAAATTTCTTGAACTTTCGACACGATAAAAACGATCGAAAATCTTTTGCAAAGATTTCTTAGGGATTTGTTCCCCATTATTTTCAACTCTAAGTTCTACAAATTCGTTATTTACCTTATTTGCAATTAAGTTGATTTCAGTTGCTCCATGTCCATACTTTAGAGCATTTGAAATCAAATTATTTAACATTCGCACAATCATCTTTGCATCTGCATCAATTACGAGGTCTCTTGGCCTGGTTATCACATTAAAAGTAATGTTTTTCTTTTCAGCTTCTAATTCAAAACCAGCAGCTACTTGCTCAAGCATCGAATTAACATGCAGCGGTGTTAAAACTAATTTATTATTTGTCGAAGAGCGCAGAGTAGTATATTCAAATAGATCTTCAGCTAGGGCCTTCATTTGAAGAGCTTTATCATAAGCTATTTGAATGTACTTAGTTTGATCCTCATTTAGCTCACTGCTCTTTAATAAGCCAAGATAGCCAATAATCGAAGTTAGTGGTGTTCTAATATCATGAGAAACATTAGTAATTAAGTCATCCTTTGATTGCTCTATCTGCCGTTCCTCTTCCATTGAAGCAACAGTACTATCAACTAACGCATTAATTGAATCAATCACTTTTTGCAAATCTGTCTTTACAACAAAGGAAATTCGATGATCAAAATGACCATCTGCAATATAGTGTAATTCATCAATAACGTGACGCAATTGCATTTGTCGATATCTTCTGATTAAGCGCCAGTACACTACAATGGCATCGCCGACTAACATAAAGCTAATAAAAAGCCGTTGCCAAGACCATAAATGCATCCCATTAGCAAAAGTAATGGTTTTCTTCAAAAAGAAAATTCCATTTTCTAATCTAGGATCATTTAAGACAGCTAGGTTAATCAAGATAATGATCGAAAGGTTCAAGAGTAAAAGCAAAATAACGGTTATTACGCCTTCACCGAAAAGTTCGCTTTTTTCTTTTGTGGTTAGGATTACTTTCTGCTTTTTCATCCCTACTAAGCCTCTACTTTATAGCCTACTCCCCAGACTGTTTGAATAACTTCTTCACCATCAGTTGCCTTTTGAATCTTATCACGTAAGTGAGAAACATGTACCATAACAGTTTTTGCAGAAACAACTGATTCTTGTTGCCACACTCTTTCGAAGATTTCATCAGCACTAAAAACTCTATTAGGATGACTAGCAAGCATATATAAAATTCCAAACTCTAAGGCAGTTAATTGGATAACCTTACCAGTTAAAGTTTTAACTTCATGTGAATCTTTATTAATCACTAAAGGTCCTACTTCTAATACATCTGGCTTATCATCTTTTACTTCTTTCTGGCTACGACGAAGAAGTGACCGTACACGTGCCATTACCTCTAATGGATTAAATGGTTTAACTACATAGTCATCTGCTCCAGTAATCAAACCTTGAATTTTGTCCATATCACTAGTTTTAGCAGAAACAACTAAAATTGGAATCTCCGAATCTTTTCTAACTTCCTTAATAACTTCAATACCCGACATTTGCGGCATCATAATATCAAGGATCATTAATGCAATTTCTGGATTAGTAGAAAGCTTTGTTAAGGCTTCTTTACCGCTATATGCAGCAATCGGTTCATAACCTTCATTTTTTAAATATATACTTAATAATTCAACGATTTCTTTATCATCATCAACAACTAAGATCTTCATGAGGATTGCTCCTTGTCTATAATTATTTATCACATAAAAAATCTATTATTAACATTCTACCTGTTTTCTTTCTAATTACCTAAATTAAACCACGTTTTTAAAGAATTATAAAAAATGGATCCGAGAAAAGTATCTAGGCTCCATTTTTAACTAATCTAATTCTTTTTTACCAGTGTACAACTCGTAGTAGTAGCCTTTTTGTTTTAAAAGCTCTTCATGAGTACCACGTTCAATAATATGACCATGGTCTAAAACCAAAATGAGATCTGAGTTAACAATTGTTGATAACCGGTGAGCAATAACAAAACTAGTTCTACCAGCAAGTAAGTTGTCCATACCGGCTTGAACCATACGTTCAGTTCTAGTATCAATACTTGAAGTTGCTTCATCTAGAATCATTACCGGTTCATCCGCAATCATCGCTCTAGCAATACTGAGCAGTTGCATTTGACCTTGAGACAAATCGCCGCCATCACCATCAATTACAGTTTCATATCCGTCATCAAGTTCATGAATAAACTCATCTGCATGTGCTAAACGCGCAGCTTGATATACTTCATCATCACTAGCATCAGGTTTACCAAAACGAATATTATCCATAATAGTCCCAGTAAAGAGGTGAGTTTCTTGTAAAACAATCGACAAAGAATGCCTTAAATCATTTTTTCTAATTTGAGAAATTGGAACACCATCATAGGTTATCTTTCCAGATTGAATCTCATAGAAACGATTAAGCATATTTGAAATAGTCGTCTTACCGGCACCAGTTTCACCAACTAACGCAACTTTCATTCCTGGTTTTGCATTAATATTAATATCGTACAAAATTTGATGTTCTGGAACATATGAAAAGTTAACGTGGTCAAAAACAATATGTCCCTTAATTGGTACTTTTTTAATATCACCATTCTTTTCTGGAACATCCCAATACCAGCTATTCTTGACTTCCTTATTAGGAGACATGATAACATCGCCATTATCAACTTCAGAAGGCTCATCTTCTAGTTCAAAAATTCTTTGAGCACCTGCTAAAGCCAAAACAATTGAATTCAATTGTTGGGAAATTTGTGCAATCGGCATACTAAACTGACGTGATAACTGTAAGAAAGATGCAATTGCACCTAAAGTTAAAGGAGCCCAACCATTAATTGCAGCAGCTCCTCCAATAAAGGCAATTAAGACATACAATAAGTTCCCCATATTACCCATGATTGGGAATAAAATTGTAGCATAGGTATTAGCTTTTCCAGAAGCTCCACGCAATTCTTCATTAAACTTATCAAAGCCTTCTTCAGCTTCAGGTTCGTGAGAGAAAACTTTAATGACCTTTAAGCCATTAAGCATTTCTTCGTCATAACCATTAATTTGACCTAGTTTATTTTGTTGAACTTTGAAGTAATGACTAGATCTAACTGTTAAAAATCTAACAATTCCAAAGGATAAAGCAAAAATAATAAATGAGAACAAAGTCAATTGCCAGCTTAAACTAAACATAGCTACAATAACAAAAATCAAGCTTAGTGCCGAGTTTAAGAATTGAGGTAATGATTGGGAAATCATCTGCATCAAGGTATCGATATCGTTAGTATACCGACTCATGATATCCCCATAGTTATTTTGGTCAAAATAAGCAATTGGTAAAGATTCCATATGGGTAAATGTTTCATTACGAACCCGGAACTGGACTTTTTGGGCTAATACCCCCATCAACATACTAAATAAGTAGTTAGAAAGGAATCCAATTGCATAGATTCCAAACATTACTAAAATGGCGTTTAAAAGTGGTCCATAATTCGGAACTTTTTCATGTAAGAGTGGTGTTACGTAAGTATCAATCAGTCGCTCAATAAATAGTGATCCAATTACAGCAGAAGCAGCTGCTAAAATAATAGTAATTATTGAAACAACCAACATCCAAGGGCTCGTTGTCAAAACTAATTTTAATAAACGACCAAGGACTTTTATTCGGTTTCCTTTAGGTTGTGTTTTTTCTTTTACTTGATCCATAACTTACTCTCACCTACTTTCCCGCATTATTTTCTTCTTGGAACTTAGCAATTGAACGATAAAGTTCATTGGTTTTCATTAATTCTTCGTGGGTTCCAATTGATTGAATCTTACCGTGATCCATAACAATAATTCGATCTGCATCCTTAATGGAAACAACTCTTTGAGAAATAATAATCTTACTAGTATGTGGCATGTCTTTTGCTAAGGATTCACGAATTTCACGCTCAGTTGTCGTATCCACAGCAGAAGTTGAATCATCAAGAATTAAAATTTCTGGATTCTTCAAAAGTGCACGAGCAATAGTCAAACGTTGTTTTTGTCCACCAGAAACATTATTTCCGCCTTGTTCAATCATTGTATTATAGCCATCTGGCATTTCGCGGATAAAGCCATCTGCATGAGCAACCTTAGCTGCAGCTACAACTTCTTCATGTGTTGCATTTTCATTTCCCCATTTCAGGTTTTCTTCAACAGTTCCACTAAACAAAACATTCTTTTGTAAAACCATTGCAACTTTATCACGAAGGGCCTTCAATTCGTATGATTTAACATTATGTCCTGCTACTCTAACAGCACCAGATGTTACATCATAAAGCCGAGGAATCATTGAAACTAAAGTCGATTTAGATGATCCAGTCTCACCAATAATACCAATTGTTTCACCAGGGGTAATGTGTAGGTTAATATCCTCTAAAGCATAATGTTTCTCATCTGGTGAGTATTTGAAGTTAACATGATCAAAAACAATATCTCCATTAGTTACGTCCTTAAGAGGTTTTCGTGGATTTTCGATTGCTGGCTTTTCGGTTAAGACCGCTGCAATACGTTTACCACTAGCTTCAGAAATAACTAATTGAGTAGTGATCATAGCTAGAATATTCAAACTAAACAAAACAGAGTTTGAATATGAAAACATAGAAACTAATTGTCCAGTTTGCAAACTTCCACCAACGATTTCCTTAGCACCAAACCAGCAAATCGCTAAAGTAGAAATGTTAAGAACAGCCATTACAACCAACGCATTAAGCGACATAATTTTCTGCGCTGTTGAGAATAATTTATAAATAAAGCCAGAAGACTTCTCAAACTTTTCAATTTGAGATTCTTCTTGTACGTAAGTCTTTACTTCACGAATTCCACGAATATTTTCACGAACATCTTGGTTCATTACATCATATCCTCTAAAAATACGTGGGAAGTAAGGATATGCACTTTTAATAATTAATGTCAAAATTAAAACAAAGATAGGAGCGATTACCACAAAAATCAAAGATAGCCTTGGACTGATAATAATCGACATGATAATTGAAAAAATCAGCATTAATGGTGCCCGAACAGCAATTCTAATTAACATTTGATAGGCATTTTGAATATTGGTTACATCTGTAGTAAGTCGTGTTACCAAACTGGCACTAGAAAACTTATCAATATTGCTAAAAGAAAAATCTTGAATATGATAAAACATATCCTTTCTCAAATTAGCCGCAAACCCTGCTGCTGCGTGTGCAGAAACATAACTGGCACTTGCACCTAAAGCTAAAGAAATTAAGGTTAGTACGAAAAGAATTAGGCCCCACTTATTGATATAGCCCATATTTCCTTTCATAATTCCCCTATCAATTAGAATACCAACCAAGTACGGGATCAACATTTCAATTAAAGCTTCACCTGCAACTAGGACTGGGGAAGTCAACGACAATTTTTTGTATTGTCTAATTGACTTACGCAACACATTAACCATATAAAACCCCCGTTCTTTACTTAAAAAAGATAAAAATAAATAGACGCCTCGCGCCGTCTATTCACTCCCTTAACAAATAAATTATTTGTTATCTTTATTTATACTGTAGACTAATTTAAATAAATAGTCACGTTTTTAATTTCGACGATTTTGTCTTCTAGCGGCAATTTCATTTTGACGCTTAATTTGTAATGGATCAACAACATGGTACTTTTGACGGAACCATCTGCGAACAAAGAAAGCAATTACCGCTAATACAATGTAAACCCATGGGTTTAATACAGGGTTAATCACCCGCATAAATGGCATTGATGTAAATGTAATCCAAACCATTATGATTCCGACTAAAAATACACCTATTAAAATAATTTGCCACATTGGTGGACGTTTACTTTTATCCCTAGTAATTAAATCATTATAGTATGCCATTAAAATACCAAATAAAATTGTAACTGATGCAACAGTTAAAATACCCATTTGTTGCATACCATCTTGTTGCTTAGAACTGTTGTTAAATAGTTGAACTACACCAAAGAATCCGGCAAAGATAACAAAGTACAATAAACCATTATCTACGGCATGCATCCAAAACTTAGTCTTAGGTGCTTCTTTTTTAGGATTAGCAATTTCGATTGCTTTTTCTCTTGGAGCTTTTTGATATAAGTTAGATGCTGGAATTCCTTTACGTTGCGCAACAATAATTTCTGGCAAAATTTGATCAATTGCTGGCTCAACTTGATCCATAGTATAGTTTTGATCTTCTGTCAAAAACTTCTCCAAACGAAAAATGTAATCTTGGTTTTTATTACTTAACTTATTACGCAATTCTTTTGGAGACATCTTTTTAATCTCTTCATCACGAGCATTTTGTTCATGCGCCTTCTTTAATTTTTCTTGTTGCGCATTACCTGCTGTTGAGTTCTTGGCAGCTTCAGTATTTTCACTTTTATTTTGATCTTTTGGATCCATTCAAAAAACTCCTAAACATTAAATCTAAATTCAATAATATCGCCGTCTTGAACTACATAGTCTTTTCCTTCAAGACGAAGCTTTCCAGCCTCTTTAACTTTTTGCATGGTTTCAAGTTCATTTAAATCATCAAATGAAACAACTTCTGCTCGAATAAATCCACGTTCAAAGTCTGAGTGAATAACACCGGCAACTTGTGGTGCTTTCATGCCTTCATGGAAAGTCCATGCACGGGTTTCAGGACCACCAGCAGTAAAGAAAGTACGTAGACCTAAAATGTGGTAAGCAGCCTTAATCAAGCGATCAAGTCCAGATTCTTCAACGCCTTCCATTTCAAGAAATTCTTTTCTTTCATCTTCATCCATTGAAGCAATTTCTTCTTCAGTAGCAGCACTAATTCCTAAAGCCTCTGCATTTTCACTTTCAGCATGCTTTTTGACAATTTGGTAGTACTTATCGCTTTCTGGATCAGCCATTGAACTTTCAGCAATATTAGCAACATAAATAACTGGTTTAGAAGTAAGTAAGAATAGTCCCTTAACGATCTTTTGTTCATCTTCATTAAAGTCAATTGAGCGAGCAGCTTTACCTTCTTCAAGAACTGGCTTTAATTTATTTAAAACAGCTAATTCAGCTTTAGCTTCTTTATCGCCTTGTTGAGCAACCTTTTGCACTTTTCCAATTCTACGGTTAACTGCATCTAAGTCCGCAATTGCTAATTCAAGATTAATTGTGTTGATATCTTCTTCTGGATCAACCTTACCAGTAACTGAAGTAATGTTGTCATCATCAAAAGCTCTTACTACGTGAACAATTGCATCAGTTTGACGGATATTTTCAAGGAACTTATTTCCAAGTCCTTCACCTTTTGATGCGCCTTTTACCAAACCAGCAATATCAGTAAATTCAAATGTAGTATGAACAATCTTCTTAGCTGGAATTAATTCTTGAATACGAGCTAGACGACTATCTGGAACTTCAACCATCCCCACATTTGGCTCGATTGTGGCAAATGGATAGTTTGCCATTTCGGCACCAGCTTTAGTAATCGCGTTAAACAAAGTAGACTTACCAACATTTGGTAATCCAACAATACCTGCAGTTAATGACATATTATTCTCCTCTTAATTGGTTTTATTCAAAGTGTGGCACAGCAATATTTTCCTTAGGAACGTAATGTTCCTCTTTTAAGTTAACAGGATCATTTGCTGAGTGCAGCACTTTTTTTAATTTTTTATTGAATTCTGCTCGGGGCATCATAATTAAATGATCACACCCTAAGCACTTAATGCGAATGTCTGCACCCATTCGCAAGATTTCCCACTTATTTTCACCACATGCATGTGGTTTTTTCATCTGTACTACATCGCCCAAATGATACATGAAAAATCACTCCTATTAATTATTTATCTAAATTAATTCCTAGTAAATCTAAAATTCGATTTAATTCGTCAGTTGATGCAAAATCAATGGCCAAATGACCATTTCCTTTTTTACCCTCGGTAATATTTACACTAGTACCAAATTTATCAGTTAATTGTGATTCACTAGCCCTAATGAAAGCTGATTTTTTAATAGCCTTTTTCTTGGGTTTCTTTTCTTTTTCGTTTAATTTAGCTACTAATGACTCTAATTGACGAACTGTAATTCCGTTCTTAACTACCTTTCTGGCCAAGTCATCAATACTGTCCTTATCTTTCAGACCAAGTAATGTTCTTGCTTGCCCCATTGATAACTCTCCTCTTTGAAGAAGACGTTTAGTTTTTTGAGGCAAAGTAAGGAGACGAAGATAATTAGCAATATATGGGCGAGATTTTCCTAATCTTTTAGAGACTTCTGCTTGAGTTAACCCTAAATTCTTTTGCAGCATCTCATAAGCTTGCGCTTCTTCTAATGGTGTTAAGTCTTCACGTTGCAAGTTTTCTAAAACTGCAACTTCCATCATTTGTGCCTCATCAAAGTCTCGAATGATGGCTGGAATTGTCTTCTTCTTAGCTAACTTAGAAGCACGAAAACGACGCTCACCGGCAATAATTTCGTAACCATTAACTGATTTACGAATAATAATTGGTTGAAAAACACCATTTTCTTTAATGGATTCGGAAAGTTCCTTTAAGCTTTTATTATCAAACGTTTTTCTTGGTTGATATGGATTAGGTCTAATTTCGTCTAAAGAAATTTCAGTAATCTCCTCAGTTTCTTGAACTTGTGGGCTCTCATCAAATAAAGCTTCTAAGCCTCGTCCAAGACCACGTTTTTTAGGTTCTTTAGAGTTTTTTACCATGAGCTTTCAACACCTCTTTTGCTAGAGAATCATATACTTGGGAACCACGAGATTTTGGAGCATATTCCGTAATTGGTTTACCATAACTTGGAGCCTCAGCTAACTTGGTAATTCGCGGAATAATTGTCTTATAAACTTTTTTATTAAAGTAAGATTGAACTTCTTTAACAACTTCTGCTCCTAGATTAGTTCTAGCATCCAGCATGGTTAGCAATACACCTTCCACACCCAAATTCTTATTAAAGTGCTTTTGGACTAAGCGAATTGTATTCAATAACTGGCTTAAGCCTTCCATTGCATAATATTCACTTTGAACTGGGATCAAAATCGAATCTGAAGCAGTAAAAGCATTAATTGAAAGCTGACCTAAAGATGGAGGACAATCGATAAAAATAAAGTCATATTCATGGCTAACTTCATCGATTCCCTGCTTCAATCTCGTTTCACGTGCCATCATTGATGTTAATTCCATCTCAGCACCAGCTAATTGAATAGTAGCAGGAACTGCATCTAAATTTTTAGTTTCGGTATGATGAATGGTTTCAGATAAAGGAATTTCATCAATTAAAACATTATAGATGTCTTTATCTACAGTTGACTTTTCAATACCTAAACCAGAAGTTGCATTTCCTTGGGGATCAATATCAACTATTAGAACTTTATAACCATGATTTGCAATGCTGGCACCTAAATTAATCGTTGTCGTTGTTTTGCCAACGCCACCTTTTTGGTTAGCAACCGAAATAATTTGAACCATATTTACTCCCTTTGCCTACTTTTTAAGCAATTCAATAGTAATTTTATAGGAATCACCCTTTTTATCTTCTTTATATTTCACGGTCATTCCTGAATCTTTTGCCATCTTAATTGCCTTTTTAATTGTATTTATTTGTACTTTAAAATCATTAGCTGTCCGAACTTGAACTTTCTTCTTAGGCTTTTTAGTTTGTTCAGACTTATTCTCTTCGAGCTCTTCTTCTTTTTCCTTTTCTTGAGCAGCAAAATAACCATCAAGATCTTTTACCATCTCTTCAGTTTCTTTTACAGTTAAGCCACTTTTAATAATCTCGCTAACAGCAGTATCTTGATCTTCTTCATTCAAAGCTAAAAGTGCACGCCCATGACGCTGAGAAATCTTTTTATCAATTAAGAACCCTTGCACTTTTGGCGTTAACTTGAGTAGTCTAATCTTATTAGCAATATAAGATTGAGTCTTCCCCATTTGTTCTGCCAATTCAGTTTGAGTTAAATTATTAACTTTCATCAATTGAACGTAAGCTTGTGCTTCATCAATAGGGTTAAGATTTTCACGTTGCAAATTTTCAACTAAGGCTAAAGAGGCTGCTTTTTCATCATCCATATCCTCAACAATTGCTGGAATTTTTGCCCATTTAAGTGATTGAGCAGCACGAAAACGACGTTCACCTGCAATAATTTCATATTCTCCTTCTGGACCATCAGCTGGCTTACGCAAAATAATTGGTTGGAGTAAACCTTGTTCTTTTAATGTAGTAGCTAATTCCTCAATTGATTCATCACTAAAAGTATGACGGGGCTGATAGCGATTAGGCATAATTTTATCGAGTTCAATTTCTTGAACTTGCTTACTTTCAGGGATCTTTTTTTGACGATTGCCAAATAATGAAAATGCCATAAATTATTCCTCCAATTACATTTAAAGTGGTTTTTTATTCGGTGTACCAGCTTGACGCGGATATTTCTTAGGGGTCGTTTTTATTTTTTCAACAACAATTAAAGTGCGATCATCATCTGTATCAGGAAGGGTTAATTCTTTCACATCTTCTACTTTTCCTCCCAATACATCAATCGCATGCTTAGCTTCCGCTAATTCATCTTGTGCCTTTGGTCCTTTTAGAGCAACTAAGTAACCACCAACCTTTGCTAGTGGTAAACAATATTCACTTAAAACACTCATTCTTGCCACTGCACGTCCAGTTACCAAATCAAATTTTTCGCGTAAATCTTTATTTTGACCGGCATCTTCCGCACGGCTATGAACTAAAGTAACTTTATCTAAACCTAAGTCGTTTACAAGTTCATCTAAAAACTTTAATCTTTTACCCAAAGAATCAATAATAGTGATACTTAAGTTAGGACACAAAATCTTAATTGGTAAAGAAGGAAAACCTGCTCCTGCTCCAACATCACATAAAGTTTTCTCACCTTTAAATAGGTCTGGAAATTCTAAAAGTGGGGTAATGCTATCAAAGAAGTGCTTTAAGTAAACCTCATTCTTATCAGTAATTCTGGTAAGATTAACCTTTTTATTAAATTCAACTAATTTATCATAATACGTCGCAAATTGTTTTTTTTGCTTCTCATTAAGTTCAAAGCCATATTTTGCGAGCTCTTTTGCAAAAATTTCTGGATTCATTTTTCACCTGTGAAACCTAGTTTCACACTCCTAATTTACCGCAATTAAAGGCGGTTAACAACACTATTATCATCATAAACTAACGTATTTAATTATGTAGTATTTTTTAAGAATCGTCAAAAAACAACTAAGTATTTAAAAATATGTATTTAAATTAAAATCGATAAGCTATAATGATTAGCAAAAGGAGTTAAATTCATGATTGTTACGCTTATTGTGATTCTTTATCTCGGTTATCAAACTTATAAAGGATATCAACTGGGATTTGCTCAACGTGTTATTAATATGATTTTTGGTGCAATTGTATTTGCAGCAGCTATTCTAGGCCAAAACAGCTTGGGAAATTGGTTCTATCAACAATTTTCTGGTAAGGTTGTTCCCACAACGGGCAATATTAGTCTTGAAATAATCGGTTACCGTTTCTTAGCCTTCTTTGTAATTTGGTTTATCGGTAAAATGATTTTAAAGATTTGTAAGGGCTGGCTTCCTAAACGTGATCGTACTAAAAAGGGAATCGGTAATCTATTAGACAATGTTTTAGGAGCAATAGTATCTTTTATTGCTGCTTACTTCTTAGTTTATGTAGCCTTATCAATGTGCCAGGCTTTTCAAAATCCTTGGTTTATTCAACAAACAGTTGATTCACCAATTTTACGAGTAATTATTTATAACACACCAGGTTTGTCAAATGGAGTATTTAAGACAATATTTGGTATTAGTCGAACAGTTGGTTAAAATACTCAGCAAAAATAGGATTCGGTAATTCCGAATCCTATTTTTTATACACCAATTCTTTCCATTGAATCATCGTCATATACAAAGATTGCACCATAGCGACCTGCTTTATCATTTTTCCAGCCTGGAATAGGACCACCAGCAAAAAATAGTCGCTTACACTCAGTTTCAGCTTGAACAGAATCACGAGTAAATAAGGTTACACCAGCCACATGAGTCTTAACGGGATATCCAGTTTTAGGATCAATAATGTGGTGATATTTTTTCCCATTAATTTCTAAAAAGCGTTCGTACGTCCCACTCGTTACAGCAGAACATTCATGGACAGTGGCGGTTGTTAAATTATTACCACGTTTCTTTTTCGGATCTTGCACGCCCAGAATCCATTCCCCACTTGCTCTTTTAGGAGAACTGTTTACAAATAAGACATTCCCACCTAGATTAATAATTCCAGCACGAACATCATAAGCACGCCATAAATCTCTAATTCTATCTGCTATATATCCTTTAGCAATTCCGCCTAGATCCAGCTCCATCCCTTTTTTAGTTAAAAAAACAGTCTGATTATCATCATCTAATCTAACATCTGCTGGATTCGTTAGACTCATCTTCTCTTTAATCTGTTCATCAGTTGGAACATGGGCTCCTTTAAAACCAATATGCCATAATTTTACAACTGGTCCAATCAGAGCATTAAAGCCGAAATTTTGTTTACTTTCATAAACAGCTAGCTTAATTAGATTATATGTACTTGCAGAAACTTGTACGGGATGAATACCAGCTGCATGATTAACGTCCATTACCTCAGAATGGTCTCGATTTACCGTTAATCGATCTTCATATCCGGCAATCAAATCAAAACTCTGATCCAAAATCTTTTTATTCTGGTTACCATAAGCCTGCAGCGTAATAACAGTTCCTAATCCGCGCCCAACTTTTGAAATTGGAGTTGAAGCATAATTTTCTATCATTTTGATGCCTTCTTTGGTTCTAAGTATAATTCTCTCAAACTTTGAATCATCTCATCATCAACTTTAAGAACATTTTTAATGTAATTATCTATTCCATCATACTTTTCATCAATTAATAAGAGAGCTGTATCCAAATATTCATTTGCGACACTGGCTAAGCTTCTAACGTTAGCACGCAAAATCACACTACCACCCTCATCAATTATCTTTTGATTCATCTTAGCCTGATAATTTCCTAGCATTAAGTTAGAAAATAGATAATCTTGTCTGATAGTTTCCATATCAACGCCCAAAATATATAGGATCAGAACTGTAGCTAATCCTGTACGATCTTTTCCTTCAGAGCAATGAAAAATAATAGCTCCATCTTTAGTATTAGCAAAGATGTTAAGTAAACTATTAAAGGCTTTTTGAGAATATTCCTTACTAACAGAAGAATGGTACTGGTGACACATCGTCTTAAAACCAGCATATTGATCTTTAGTATAGGTCTTTTTTAATTGCAATATCTTTTGATCTGTTTCTGCACTTTGATTTCCATGAATTGGATTATCAATATGTTCAACTCCTGCTGGCACAACATCAGGAGCTAATTCAATTTCTTTAGGTGAGCGTAAATCAACAATTTTAGTTAAGCCATAATTAATTAAAAAAGTTTCATCTTCTTTAGTCATTTGGCATAACTTCCCTGTTCTTAGAAGTCGATGCATCTTAATTTTTCGACCATCAAAACCTACATAACCGCCCAAATCACGTGCATTTGGCACATGTTGCAGTGGTAAAATGTTTGGCCTAATCATTTTGTAATCCCTACTTTTCTAAATTTTTAAAAATAACTTTTTGTCCTGGCTCGATATGAGGAAGCAAGCTACACTCTTCATCGCAGACTCTTCCAAGAACCCTTCCATCTTTATTAACAGGTAAATTTCTCTTAGCAATATGAATTTCGTTACTATTTAAACCATTGCTATTGATACTAATTGTTCCCACAGGTCGATCCAAAGGTAAATCCTGCGCTTCAAATTTTGGAAGCTCGCCTTCACTACGGAGTCTAACGATATCTTGAGCAAGATACAAATAATTATGCCATTGATTTTCATTGAGAAAAGTATTTTTTTCATCTACATGAAGCGTAATTGCGTGATCCTTCGTATAACGCGCAAAAGACTTAATCGTCTCACTAGTTAGACGATCGCCAACAATGACGTTATTGCAGGCCAAATCTTTTAAGTTGAGAGCTGCTGCTAATGGATATACGCCTCTTTGTGACTCAAGAGTAGTTTCTCCAGCAAAAAATGGTCCTCTTTTAACCCCATCTCCAGATATAAAAGCTGCTGTTTCTAAATTACAATTGTGAAGCCATTGATTTTTTTCTTCAAACCACTTTTCATCCATTCCTGTTTCTGGCTGAGAATAAAAATCAAATAAGGCTCTAATATGATCAAAGTTAGCTGCCTCTTCTTTTAAATGAGTAATATCTTCTGGTTGTAAGTAAATTGCATTTAAAGATACCCACATAGTTTTAGACAATTTTGATACAAAACGCATTAATACTTGATCGTTAATCCTTAACCCAGTAACATTAAGCTTCTTTATTTCTTCTGCATCCGCTAAATCATAGCCTAAATAATGTAAATCATCTTGTGAAACGTCTGCCATGACCTTTAACTCTAAATCCTTACACCAGCTAGTTAACTGATCTAATCTTTTTAGTACTATGTCTGCTTCATCTTTTAAGCCGGTTAATGAAGTAAAGACTTCCTTAAAACCAGCATTCCTCATTCCAAGCAAATAATTATGATCATCTGCAGTCAAATCTTTATCTAAGTAAACTGAAAAACCGAGCATATAAATCTCTCTTTTCTAAGCTTTGTGAAAATGCTTTCTTTCATTAAAATAATAAACTTTAATGACAAAAAAAGCTAGATAGAAAATTCTACCTAGTTTCTTTTGTACTATAGGAAAATAAGGTTTTAACTTATTTTTGAGCTTGTTCAACAAATTTAACAAAATTATTAAATGCTAAATCAATAGCATGAATAGTCTCTTGGTCTAATAAGTCTCCAGTATTCTTGTCAAACTTATCTGCAGCATGACCAATTAAAACTTCATTTCCTGGTAAAACATTTGCACTTTGGTCAGGAGAAAGCAAAATTTCACGCATTTCTTCTTGCGCTCTTGAAGCTCCCTGAATTCCGTAAGATGTACCTAAAACCATTGCTGGTTTCATCTTCATTACATCTGCATTTCCTTGAGCATGGCTTCCCGTCCACTCCATTGCACTCTTCAATGCAGAAGGAATACCATGGTCATATTCTGGAGTAGCAAAAATCACACCATCTGCTTCACGGATCTTATTTTTGAATTCTTCAACTTTACTATCTGGTTGTGCTTCTTTTTTAAAACGGGGTAAATCAGCAATTTCATATACTTCAATTTCAGCCTGATCTTTATACCGCTTAGCCATAAATTGATCTAAAAAACGATTATATGAAAAATCTGCATTCGTACCAACAATTGCTAGTAATTTCATGGGTCGTTCCTCCTACTTACTTACTTCAGCATAAAAACTATCAAATTCATCAAAGAAATGATCTAAAAACTTAACAGTTCCAGCTGGTAAGTTTCCGTTTTCGTCAAATTGTTCTGGAGCTGTTCCCATCATAAATTCATCACCATTAAATACTTTGGCACCAAAACCAGGAGAGGAAAGCACGAGCTTTAAATGACTTTGGCCACGAGCTGATCCTTGTGGTAAAACTGAAGTACCCACAATAACTACCGGCTTATCTTTAAAAGGGTGTTCAGCTGATGAAAGCCATTCTAGTGCACTCTTTAAGGATGAAGGAACTGAGTGTTGTTGTTCTGGCGTAGAGATTAACACTGCATCTGCATCAGCTACCTTTTTAGCAAAGCTAGCTACTGCAGCAGGTTCTTTAACTCCTTCTTTAAACATTGGAAGATCTTTAACCTCTCCCAATTCAATATCATATCTATCAGTAAAATGCTTTTTAATAAAATTTAGTAGATCGCGATTATAAGAATGATCGGCGTTGCTACCTACAATGGCAAAGAGTTTCATTTCTACGTCACCTTTCTTTTAATTATCTTTCTATTAAATTATACTTTTTAATCTCACTATTTTAAAAGGCATATTTTAATTTTAATAAAAAAGCACCACTTTCAGTGAATGTGGTGCTTAATTATTTTTAAAACTAACCTAGACGTTCTTCAAGAGAAGCGTCACTGTCAGCAGCAAATAGTGGATTTTCTTCAACGTTAGTAAGACGGTCATTTAACATTGCTTCATGAATTTGTGCCTTTAAAACACTAATCATTTGAGCTTGTGTAAAGTTTGCCATCTTGTTAATGAGAAGAGTTGCTAAACCTGTAGCAGCAATCCAGTTAGAAATCACAATATGATTGAGTCTTTCTTCAGAAAATTGTTCTGCGTCAAATTGTTGCTTGAATTTTTCAAGTCCAAGTCCCATTAAAGTATCAACAATCATTTGATTTCCAAATTTACAGTCTACAAACATTACTCTAAACAAATCAACATGTTCTTTAGCAAAGTACAAGTATGAAAGATCTAAATCGATCAAAGGTTCACCTGTAAAGTTCTGTTGAAGAGTGTTAGACTTCAATTCATCAGAAATTCTTGCTAAAACTTGATTACGTAAATCTTGCATGTTTTCAAATTCAAGATAAATTGGTTGAGTTGAGCAGTTAACTGCTTTAGCAATATTTCTTGCAGTTAAACTTTCAATTCCACCACGAACTGCTAATTTATAAGCAGCATCCAGGATTCTTTGCTTATCTATTTCTTTTTTTCTAGCCACTTTAATTACCTCACTTAATTCATATTCATCAACATCAACACATTGTGATCATCTAAAAAACAACATAAATGCCTAACGTCTGTTATTTTCTTCGTCATTATATTATAACAAAAATATGAAAATTTGGAGAATTTTGTGCAAATTTCTATAATCTTTTAAACAAACTTGAATCATCATCACCAGTAAATTGGTCATAATGAGAATTAATCATTTCAATAACTCGTTGTTTATCTAGCCCTTCATTTGCAGCAAATGCTAAAAATGCAGCTGAAAGAATGTATCCTTTTTCACGATTATCAACTAAATTATCAGAAAATTCCATATTAATGGTATTATCTTTGTAATCAGTTGTAAGAATAATTTTTTTATCTTCTGGTAAGTCTGCCATTTTAATGCCCTCACTTATTTTTAAGTTTTATACGTTACAATATAGATTATATTATATCAATAGAAAGTGTGAAACCTATGACTTCTCCTGTTGGACGTTCATCTTGTACATCTATTTTAATCGGTAAAAACGCTACTGTAGATGGTAGTGTTATTATCGGCCGAAATGAAGATGCTAAGACTGCTTGGCCTAAGCATCTTGCTTTTAATTCACATCAAACAATTAAAAATAACATTTTTAAGTCAAAAGATAATAAGTTTCAGATGGAATTACCTAACGAACGTTTTTCTTACTCTTCTACTCCTGAATGGACAGATAAATATGGAGTATTTGAAGAAGATGGAATCAATGAATATCACGTTGCAATGAGCGCTACTGAAAGTGCCTATGCTAATGATCGTGTAATGGCTATGGATCCTTTTGACGAAGAAAAAGGTATCTTAGAAGAAGCAATGGTAACAGTTGTTTTACCATATATTAAATCTGCTCGAGAAGGTGTAGAACGTTTAGGTAAGATCGTTCAAAAGCACGGTGCGGCAGAAGCGGATGGGATTTTATTCGCAGATAGAGATGAAGCGTGGTATATGGAAATTGGTTCGGGCCACCATTATGTTGCTCAACGCATCCCTGACGATTCATACGCAGTAGTTGCTAATCAACTAGCCATTCAAGTCATTGATTTTAATGATAAAGACAATTTTATAACTTCTCCTGGAATTCAAGAATTTGTTTATCAAAATAATCTTTGGCAAAAAAATAAACCATTTAATTTCAGATTAATTTTTGGTACACATGATGATTCGGATTTAACTTATAATACTCCACGTGTTTGGAGTGGCCAAAAGCTTCTAACACCTTCCGTAAATCAAGATCCAGAAAGTTTTGATTTACCATTTATTAGAAAGCCTGATCATCCTGTATCTATTCAAGACGCTCAACGCGTTTTAAGCGATCACTTTAATGGGACACAGTATGACCTAACTAATTCTAAAAACGAAGGTCAACCTGCCTATCGTCCAATTGCCGTAGCTACTACCCAGGAGTCCCACCTCCTCCAACTTCGAGGAGAAAATATGACTCATTGGCTAGCAATGGGAATTGCTGCACAAAGTGTCTACATTCCTTTTTACCCACAAGGAACTAAAGTACCAACTATGTTCAAATACGGTAAAGAAGAATTTTCAACAAATTCAGCTTACTGGGTATTTAAAATGGCTAGCGTCTTAGTAGATCGAAATTGGAATAAATATGCAACTAGTTTAGTTAATACGCAAAAAGCAACGAATCTAGCTTTGAATAAACTGCGAGCTGAATATGATAAGAAATTGGCTCAAGAAAAAGATGAAGCTAAAAAAGTAGAGCTCGTAAACGAAGCTAATAAAAAACTAACTGATGTTGCTATTAAGAACTATCAAAAATTAAATGCCAAATTGATTACTGCTCAGACCGCAGATTCACCACTTCGGTTTAAGATTGATCCTAATTTGTAGAATTGAAGCATTACTAAATGAAAAGAATTCAAGTACCTGCTACAGGCACCTGAATTCTTTTTTATTTGTCTAAAAAATCTTTGGGAATTTTATTTTTAAAAGATAAAAGTTTCTGATACCAAAAATATGAATCTTTCAAGTATCGTTTATAAGTTCCATCTCCAAAATCATCTAAATCAACATATATTAAACCGTATCGCTTAGAAATTTGTGTTGTCGATGCTGATACCATATCAGTCATTCCCCACATACAATAGCCCATAAGCTCTATTCCATCGTTTTGTATAGAGACTAACATCTGTTTAATATGTTGTCGTAAATAATCAATTCTATAATCATCGTGAATTTTTCCACTTGTAGTCAGACTATCCTTAGCACCTAATCCATTTTCAACAATAAATAGGGGCTTTTGATATCTATCGTATAAATTAATTAATATAATCCTTAGACCAATAGGATCAATTTGCCATCCCCAATCGCTGGTAGGTAAATATTTGTTATAAACCCCTTCCATACGATTTGCTTTTGTTACTTTTAATCCTTTTGTATCAAAAGCAGTGCAAACAGAAGAGTAATATGAAAATGCAATAAAATCTGCTGTATTTTCACTAATTAAGTCTAAGTCTTCTTTTGATATTTTAATATGTAAATTCTTTAATTTTGGCACTAAATTTAGAGGATATTTACCACGAATTTGAATATCACTAAAATTATAGCTTTCTCGCATTAACTGAACGCTCTTAAGGCTGTTGCGTGGATCACTATTATAAGGATAGATCATTGTACTTGTAATCATTGAACCTACCTGTATATCAGAATAAGTTTCATGAATGTATTTTGTTATTGCAGCAGCTGCTACAAACTGATTGTGCATTGCTTGATAGATGACCTTTTCAAAATTTTCATTTAGAAAGCGATCTCTTATTAATCCAGCTGAAGAAAATGGATGACGCAAAATACTATCTATTTCATTAATCGGAATCCAATATTTAACTTTGCCGTGAAAACGATCTATCACAATTTTTGCAAACTTTATAAAAAACTCTCTAACGCGCAAATCATACCAAGCATCGTAGTTTAATACTAAATTTAAGGGCATCTCATAATGAGATAGAGTAACTATTGGTTCAATATTATATCTATGTAGCTCATCAAATAACTTATCATAAAATTCTAGTCCCTTTTCATTAGGCTTAATATCATCACCATTTGGAAAAATTCTACTCCATGCAATAGAAGTTCTAAAAGTATTAATTCCCGTAGCCGCTAATTTTTTTATATCCTCAGGATATTGATGATAAAAATCTACTCCATGCCTTTTTCCCCAACGTTTACTATCTTTATCTGCCATAGCACGTTTAATTTCAGAACTTGTCATACTATTTTCTGACTTATAGCCTGCTCTCGCTTTTTCAGGATCATAGCGTTCGCAATCAGCAATTGAAATTCCTTTACCATCTTCATTCCAAGCTCCTTCTATCTGATTAGCAGCCGTTGCGACACCCCACTTAAATCCTTCAGGCACGTGATAGTATTTCATAATTATCTCCTAAGCTAATACAATAACATTACTATTCGTTGTAACATCCTTTTCCTCATCTTTTTTGGTTACAACTGGCAATACTTCTAAGAAATCTTTGCTGTTTAACACAATCATCATTACTGTTGGATCATATCCAGCTTTTTTTATCTTATCTATGTCAAAATCAACCAATTCTTGACCAGCTTTCACATGATCCCCTTTTTTAACTAATTGTTTAAATCCATCACCATTCATCTGAACTGTATCAATCCCTATATGAATCAATACATCTGCATCATTATCTAAATGAAGACCAATAGCATGTCCTGTATCAAAAGTAGCTGTAACCACCCCATCATCAGGAGCGTAAATTTTACCTTCACTAGGAATAACAGCAATTCCTTTTCCCATTACTCCACTTGCAAATGTTTCATCCTTTACCTCACTAAGAGGCTCTACCTTTCCATTTACAGGACTCTTTAAATCATGTTTTTCATGTACTTGATCAAACTTAGTTTTTTGATTATTTTCATCTACTGGATCATCAAACCCAATCATCCACGTAGCAATAAATGTAGCAACACTAGCAACAATAATTACAATAATAGCTTGAATAACAAAATTTTCAGTTTTAGAAACCCACATTGGCAAGCTTAAAAAGGCAGGTGTGACATAAATAAATGCCTTAATTTTCATAAAACTTGCAACTACACCTGCAATTGCACCACCAATCATTGCTCCATACATAGGTTTCTTTAATGGTAAATTAACACCAAACAGAGCAGGTTCAGTAATTCCACCTAAGTATGCAGTTGCACTAGATGAAAGTGCTAAACTCTTTAGTTTCTTGTTTTTACTCTTTAAACCAACTGCTAGTGAAGCAGCTGCTTGTGACATATTTGAACATAATGCAACTACACGAATAATTGGATCAAAACCTTGTGTAGCAACTAATTGAATACTAATTGGGCTTAAAGCTTTGTGAATCCCAATAGATACAAACCAAGGATATGCTGCAGCCAAAATTGGAATAGCAACAATTCCTGCATTGTGGAATAGCCACATAGATATAAATCCAATACCTTCAGAGATCATATTAGAGATTGGCCCAATAACTAGGAAAATTAAAGGTGCAGTTATAAGCATTGTTAACATTGGAACCATAAAAATTTTCACCATATTTGGTGTATATTTCTTTACATACTTATAAATATAGGACATGATCCAAACTGAAATAATTGCAGTGATTAAAGTAGAAGAATATTTAATTAGCTGTACTGGCATCCCAAGAAACTCTACTGGCTTTTTAGCTGCAACCATTGCTGTCCAAATGGGATGTTCAGTTACTAATCCCATAAAAGCACCTAAATATTGATCAGTATTAAAAACCTTAGCGGCTGAAAATCCAATAAACGCTGGCATAAAGAAATAGCCGGTATCAAAAATTAAATTTAATATTTGATAAGTTTGGCTTTTATCTGACAACAAACCGCTAATTGTCAAAATCAAAAGCAAAACTTTTCCCATTCCGGCTCCAGCAAGTAATGGGATAGCAGGAGCAATTGATCCAGTAATCACACTAATTACAGTATCAAAAATATTCTTCTTTTCTTTAGGTGTTGACTTATAACTATCATCATTTTCGATGTTAATCATCTTAACTAAATCGTTATAAACATCTTCAACTGTACTACCAATAACTAATTGATATTGTCCTGCTTTTTTTACTACTTGCAATACTCCAGGAATTCGTGCAGCTGCCGCATCATCTGCTTTACTTTCATCTTTTAGAACAAATCTTAGTCTTGTCGCACAGTGAACAACAGACTGAATATTATCTTCTCCTCCAACAGCAGCTATAATCTGCTTATTCATATTTTCATAGCTCATTTTTCTTCTCCACTCACAATTTTATTAATGTGTATTGCTAAATACATAATCTCTTCATTGTTTAGTTCATAATTATATTTTTCTAAAATATATTCCTTAATCTTCAAAGCACATTTATATGCTTCAATATCGCTATTTTTTATTACATTTAAAATTTCTTGGCTCAAATCTCCAAAACTAGATTGATCCTTTTTATACATCATAGCTTTCCAAAAGAATTTCAAGTGGACCGCAAAGCGGTTATAGTTCAAAGATTGGTAATCAATATTAATGTGAAAATAATATCTAACAATTTTAGTAATTGATTTGATAAAATCTACTGATTTACTAAAATCACTAATATCATTTCCTAGCTCCCCACTAATGATATGTACTGCAATAAATCCAGCTTCGTCTTCTGGAAAACTCAAATCAAATTGAGCGTCTAACAACTTTAAAGCCCATAAACCATATTGATATTCTTTTGGATAATAATTTTTTACTTCCCAAATAAATTTATTGTTTAAATACAATCCCTTCTTCGCTCTTTCTACACTTGTAGCTAAGTGATCTGTCAAAGTTATATATACGCTATCAGCCAGTTCAATACTTTCTTCAAATTTCAATCTATCAACAATTTTTTGTGCAATTTGAAAGAAAATAGGATCTGTTTCATGAATTGTTTCTAATAGCAGTTTTCTTTGATTGTCAGACAAGGGTGTGAAAATTTTATATATTTTTTGTTTATCAAACTCATCCCCCGCTTTTTTTCCATAAGCAATTCCTTTACCAAGTGCAATTATCTCCTCATGCTCTTGGTTTTCACTAATAACAGCACTATTATTTAAAACTCTTATTATTTTCATCGTGCCTCCTTAAACATACAAAAAAGCCCACTTATCCCTTCTTAAACTAGAGACAAGTGGGTTTTGTGCAAAATATTGTTACAATCTCACTTTATTCACTTTTCAACTATATGATATCGCTTTCTTTATTATTATTCAATACTTAATTACCTTTTTTCAAGCTCAAACGTCCATCTAACATTTCATAAATCTTATCTGAATACTTATTCAGTCTTAAATCATGGGTAACTAGAATAATAGCCTTTTCTTTTT
Source organism: Lactobacillus johnsonii (assembly GCF_014058685.1). Lineage (NCBI taxonomy): Bacteria > Bacillati > Bacillota > Bacilli > Lactobacillales > Lactobacillaceae > Lactobacillus > Lactobacillus johnsonii. The sequence continues at coordinate 1,787,079 of NZ_CP059055.1, forward strand.
GTTTAGCTAAAGTCTTAAATAGTTTTCCTACTTCTTCAACCTTTTCACTATCTAATGAAGCAGTAGGTTCATCAGCTAAAATAATGGCTGGATCGGCATATAATGCTCTCGCAATTGCCACTCTTTGCTGCTGCCCACCTGACAATTCCTTAGGATATTTATTTACCAGTTGAGAAATTCCTAATTCATCTAGCAATCCATCAAGCGCTTCTTTACTTAGATTGCCGGTCTTTTTAACCTTATCTACTAAGATGAACTGTTCCCGAACAGTCAAATAAGGAACTAAATTATAAGCCTGTAAGACAAAGCCAATTTTATCTAGACGTAATGCATCAGCTTGTTTAGGAGAATAGTTAGTTACGTTATCTCCTCCAATAAATACTTCACCAGAAGTAGGCTTTTGCAGTGCTCCTGCAATTGTTAGAAAAGTACTCTTGCCCGCTCCAGAAGGTCCTTCAATTAAGACAACCTCACCTTTTTGAGCTTCAAAATTTATATTTTTTAGAGCATTAACCTTGGCCTCTCCTTGACCATAGGATTTACTTACATCTTTTAATTCAATTACTGACATATAAATTTCCTCCCTTACACAGCTTTTGAAGGGTCAACCTTAAGAATTGATCGAATTGGAATTAATCCACCTATTACTCCCATTACAATCATCCCGGCAAAGGTTGAAATCATGATCCATGGGGCAAAATCGATTGGTACAGTAGCTGGCATTACGCTAACAGTAAGCAGCATTAAAAGATATGCTAAGACCGTACCCAAAATTACTAAAATTAATGATTGACTAAGAGTAGCACCAATTAAAGTCTTGCTTGGGATACCTTGTGCTCTTAAAACAGCATAATTTGGCATTTTTTGAATAGTTAAAATGTATAAAAATACTGCAATCACAATCAACGAAATTACGAATAGAAAACCAATCATTAATTCAAAAGTTGAGTTTTGGGCTGTATAACCAGGTAATTTATTAACAAAAGTCTGCTTATCATAAGATCTAACATTCTTAGCTTTAAAATCTAAGTTCTTCTTAGAGATAATTCCAGAAGCTTCAACATTCGGAGCCATTGGTCTTAACTTCTTCCAGGTTGCCATCGTACCATAAGCAATTGGCGCAATATTAATCTTGGCATTTTTTAAGAAACCAACAATTTTATACTTTTGATCGCTACCATTTAGGGTTACTTTATCGCCTAAGCGGTAACCTCTATTCCAAAGAATTTGATCAACAGCTATTTCGTCATTGTGCTTTGCTTTACGACCAGAAACTACTTCTAGATTTTTATAGATATATTCATCTTTATTCAATCCAATAAATTGAGCTGAAACTGTTTGATGTTTCTTTTCTTTCATTACAATTGGAACTATCCCGATATAGCTATCATTCTTTGTCTTTTTAAAATCTTTTAGATTTTCTTTGGTTAGCAGAGACTGACTTAAACTTACATTCGAATTGTCATTCAAAACAACCGATTGAGTTTGCCAGCTATTAACTGCTTGTGTATTTTCTGAAGCTAGACCTACTGACAATGATGACAGCATAAAAATTAAATATGCGATTAAAAAAATCATCAATGTAATTAAGCCGTAACGCAGCTTCTCGTATTTTATTTCTTTTAGAGCTAAAAACATTTTTGCCTACTTCCTTTGTAATAAACATAAACTTTCATGGTATCTTTTTAGAATTTTTTCTTTATTCTTTTTATCAAATAGGGCTAAATCTATTGCCTCATGAGTTAAAACCATGGCAGCCCAGACTTGAGAGTCGAGATTAAGAAAAGCATCCTTCTGCTTTTTATCATCTCCAAGAAAAGCTTGATTCTGACTAAGATGTAGTTTGATTAGATCAAAATAGATACTATTCTCAGTCTGATTAATAAAATCAACTGTCATCTTATAAAAAGCTTCAGGGTCAAACTCTCTCAACCTTGCTGGAGGTCCCATATGGACGTCTTTCATCGCAAGACTATAGAGATAAATATATGAATCTTTCAAATCACCAAAATACTTATAAAATGCTCCTCTAGCAATCCCCGCATCCTTTACAATGCGTGCAACTTGCGCTTTAGCTAAGGGATAAGTACTAAATTCTTTTAAAAGCGCTCCTTCAATCTTTTGTTTCTTTTCATCCGAAAGATTTATAAAAGTTTCACTAACCATGCCTTCCCTCCTTGTGACACTGTGTCACTTTCGATGTGTCTTAAGTCTATTCCTAAAGTGACACCGTGTCAACATATAGATATAAAAAATGCTTAATTTCGATAAAATATCAAAATCAAGCCTTAAAATTATTATGCTAAGACGCGGTTATAGTAAACCAAAGTTCCATATTCTTTATTAATGTCTAATTCAGCTAGACCGCAATTCTGCATTTGGTCAAAATACTTAATATCGCCATTAGTTAAAAAATGAGCACAAATCATCCGACTTACTACACCATGACAAACTACCAAAACTGTATCATTAGCATGTTCTTTATATAAATCGTCAAAAAATGCAGCAATTCTTTTTCTAAAATCTTCACGCTTTTCTACATCTGAAGCATACTTATAAATATTATCGTTAATTAGTCCTTTGCTATTAAAAGCATCTGGATGCTTTTTACGATATTCTAAAGAAGATTTTCCATCCCAAGAACCATAACTTAGTTCTTCAATTCGCTTATCGGTTATTATTGGGGTCTTATCCCCCACAAAAATCCTTGCAGTTTGCTGCGCTCTCTTTAATGGACTTGCATATACTGCATCAAATTGACTAGGATCAAAATTCTTAGCAGCTTTTTCTGCGTAAGCGCGCCCTTCTTTACTTAAATCAGGATCAACATTTGATCCTTGAATCATTCCTTGCTTATTTAATTCAGTAGTTCCATGACGTAAAATTACTACTCGCATAACATATCACCTCTTAATTCCGTAATACAAGGGTTCCGTCCGATTAAAGGTCATTAATCTTGGTCGCTCAATATCATTTTTTTCAAAATGAAGCTCAGTAAAACTAACATTTCTTACTGTCATTACATCTTCAATTTTTAGTTTAAACCACCGAGCTATTAAACTCCTAATCACAAATCCGTGACAAACAATCATAATTGTCTTGTCATTAGCATCGGGTTGAATCTCAGATAAAAATTCTTCAACTCGATCTGCTACTTGACTAAAAGTTTCACCATTTTCAGCGTATTCTGCATATTTACTATTAATAGTTCCTAAATCATCGAAGGCATCAGGATATTTTATCTTCAGCTCTTCGGCATGTTGGCCGTCCCAAGAGCCAAAATTCATTTCTCTAAGTCGATCATCAGTAATAATCTCTTTTTGAAAATCAGTTAAAATTTGTGCTGTTCTTTTAGCTCTAATTAATGGGCTTGCATATACTCGATCAAGTTTACTATTGTCAATTAACTTACTTACTTCTTCTACTTGTTTAACACCCGCTTGGCTTAAGTTAGGGTTACTAGTACCGCCGGAGATCACATCTGAAGTATTATGTTCACTAACCCCATGTCTTACTAATAACAGATCCATTTCATCACAATCCTTTATATTTTATCCAAGAAAATATTATACTAAAAATTTATTAAGCTACTAAATTATCTCACATGTCAGACTATAATAAAGTTAGACAAAAAGAAAGTAGGCATTAATATGGCAACAATTACACTTGAGCGTGATGGATTACAATTAGTTGGAACTCGGGAAGAACCTTTCGGAGAAATATATGACATGGCAATCATTTTTCATGGTTTTACCGCTAACCGTAATACTTCTTTGCTAAAAGAAATTGCTAACAGTCTTCGTGATGAAAATATTGCTAGTGTTCGCTTTGATTTTAATGGCCATGGTGATTCAGATGGTAAATTTGAAAATATGACTGTTTTAAATGAAATTGAAGATGCAAATGCCATTTTAAATTACGTTAAAACAGATCCGCATGTACGTAATATTTATCTAGGCGGCCATTCTCAAGGTGGTGTCGTTGCTTCAATGTTAGCTGGGCTTTATCCTGATCTGATAAAAAAGGTAGTACTGCTAGCACCAGCTGCCACTTTAAAAAGTGATGCTCTTGAAGGTAATACACAAGGAGTTACCTATAATCCAGACCATATCCCAGACCGCCTTCCTTTTAAAGATTTAACCCTAGGCGGATTTTATTTACGCATTGCTCAACAATTGCCTATTTATGAAGTATCTGCTCAATTTACTAAACCTGTCTGTTTAATCCACGGTACAGATGATACCGTTGTTTCCCCTAATGCCTCAAAGAAATACGATCAAATTTATCAAAACAGCACTTTACACTTAATCGAAGGTGCAGACCATTGTTTTAGTGATAGCTATCAAAAAAATTCTGTTAATTTAACAACAGATTTTTTACAGAATAATAATGCGTTTTAATTTATATAGAAAAAGAGAAATCGTCTGATTTCTCTTTTTTTCTACAATTTCTTAAATATATAATTTTCCTTTGTGGAATCTGCTGCTGAAAAAACATAGCCAAAATCAGAAAATTCTTTTAAATCTTCCGGTCTATTAATTCCTTCTTTGGCCGCAAAGCGAACCATCTCTCCTCGCGCCATCTTAGCATGTGTAGCACTTTGTCTCCATTTTCCGTTTTTATTTTCCAAAAACTTAATTGTAATCATTTTTTGACTATCCTTTAAATATGGAGAAATCAAACGCGAATATTCTAAAGACGCTAAGTTAATAACTGTATCTGTATCGGCAAAAAGCTCTTGATACGGAAGATCTTTCCAAAAGTTATAGAGACTGTAGTATTTAAAGCCAGTCATTTGAGTTTTTAATTCCAAACGATAGGGAATTATCCCATCAAAAGGTCTCAAAATACCGTAAAAGCCTGACAAAATACGCAAATGATCTTGAAGATAGTCTAATCCTTCTTGCGGTAAAACATCCCCAGCTAAATACTGATATTGAATTCCTGAAAAAGCTAAAAGTGCTGGGGTTAAGTTAGAATCAAGTTCACTTGTTACAAGATTATGTTGATTTGTACGAACAATGTTATCATTCGCCTTCCATAAGTCTTGTAACTGGTTAAAACTTCTTGTTTTTAAAAAGTCTAATAGCTCCTGAGTCTTATCTAAAAAAGCAGGCTCTGATTTAACCAAAAAAGTATCTTGATCAACTCTCATCTTTTTAGCTGGAGCAATAATTATTTTTATATTATTATCTGACATTGGCAACCACGATAAATAAAGCAATCAAGCTAATAACTGCCAAAGCAGCAGAAGCAATTAGCTCTATCTTTCTTTTTTCTTATCCTGCAAGCTAGCGGTAATATATCTAGCACTAGCAGCCACACTAATAAACAAGAACATAATAAATAGCCATAAAAATAGGCCAATAATATTAGGGAGTGCCCAGTAAATTTGTAAAGAAACTAGCACTGCTAAAACAAGCGTACTGATAATTAAGCCACGGAGAAAATTAACATTTTCATGTTTATGATAATGAAGCACAGTTTGGTAACCAAAATAAACAATGAAACCAATGGTAATATATAAAATAATATTAAAAATAATCATTTTTTGTCCCTTCTATAGTCCTCCCTAATTATACGTGAAACCATTTTGCTTTGCTTAAAATTTCTTTTCCACTTATAATCAATCTTGAATATGACATAGAAAGCGAATAGTAAAATGAGTGAAAAAGAAGATTTAAATATTGGACTTGTATTGCAGTATCAAGTTGCTCCAAAAGGTGTAATTGATGCCGATGCTCTTGTACGTCATGCACGAGACTGCGGCTTTAGAGGCGTAAGTATCAAAGACGCTAATGATGAACAAATGGCAGACCTGCAAGCAGCTTGTCAAAAATATACAATTAAATTTTGTCAAAAAAGACCAGCAGAAAAATTAATTTCTCCTGATGTTCTAGCAAAATTAATCGCTGCTAGATTAGACGATATGAATATCTATTTCGAAGTTGAATTAAACGCCGATGGATCAATTAAAGCCGAATCAGATCCTGCAATGAAAACTTTGCGTAATTGGATTAGTCGCTTTGGACATGCTTACTATGAAAGTCGGGCTGACCATGAGATAAAGGCAGATGAAGACAATGTTCATGTCTTTTATAATGCCATTGCTAAATATCAACGCTATGTTTTCATCCATATTCCACTTGAAGAAAGTATCGAATTAAAGCATGTTCCTCACGTTGAAGAGGCAGCTTGGATTGACACTAGAAATGAAGTGGAGTTCGAACAAGATGGAGACCATTTACGTATTAAACTTAACCGCCAAGAAGACGGTGAAGAATTTTCTGTCTACGGCTTGCGTCTACAGCTCCACCGCCCAGAAGATGATTTAGGTAAAACTGAATATTAAAAACAAAGAAGATATCAAAGTAACTTTTGCTAAGATATCTTCTTTTTATATATTATTTATTATCTTTTTACCGATTAATTGAACGTGCCATCCGGGAAATTGTATGATTCATCCCACGAATTGTCTTACTTAATTCGAAAATAGTATCCGTTGGTGGCACTACTCCCCAACCTGCATCTCCAATATGTTGGATATCAATACCGCAAATTTTATTTTGTAAGGCAATATCATGGACTGTTTGAGCTCCAGAACTTTCTTGACTAGTTCCAATCGTGCTCATTACTAGTCCACCATGTTTATGAACAATTTTTACTATATTAATTAATTCTTCACTAGTAAAACCTGGAACTGTTCCAACAGCAGGAACCAAAATAACGTCTGCACCTGCATCCAAAAACTCTTTAACTGATTCTTCACTGGCTACTGGTTCATCCACGCCAGCTCCATGCATTTTTCCAGCAATAATTAAACCTGAAAAATTTTTCTTAGCTGTTTTTACAGCTTTAGCGATCATTCTATTAGTTACACCAGTCCCAGGATTTCCAGTAAAACAAACGAAATTGAATCCTAACTCTTCAGCTGCTCTCATTGATTCAACATTTGCAGTTCTACCAGAAGAAATCTGCAATTTAGTTGATTCCATCTCTGCTTTCTCATCAACTGGCTCCAAGTTTACTCCAATTGGGCGTCCAGTTAATTTTTGAAGTTTTTTAACCGTATTTTCTGGTTTATCCACTTCCAAGCCGCTTACTTTAGGATTTAAGGTATCAAATAGATTTAATAAAATTAAGTCTGCTCCAAAAGCGGCCGCAATTTCTGAAGTAGTTAGATTATCAATTGCTGGCTCAGTAACCACATTTTCACTTAAAACAGTTCGACCTTCACTAGCCTTGATACTTTGTTTTAATTGAGTACCGTCCATTTTTAAAATTTCGCTAGTATTTGCACTAATTATTCTCGTAACCATATTTCTAACCCTTTCTACTTTCTTCAACAATTTGCCGTTTATTTAGAGCACTCATAAATGGTAAGTAAATCAAAATATCAACAATGATATTAAACAGCTGCAAGATTGAGCCGGCAATACTATTAGTTGCCAAAAATCCTGAAATAAGCGGCGGCATTGTCCATGGAATAACCGTTCCGTTACATAGTGGCACCCAGCCCAATTTCATTGCTGTATAAGTAGTAATAGCATTAAACATAGGTGCAATAATAAACGGAATAATTAAGCTTAGGTTCAAAACTACTGGCAAACCAAACATAGTAGGCTCATTAATATTAAAAATTCCTGGAACAATAGTTAATGGAGCCAAAATTTCATTTTGTTTACTTGCACGTTTTTTCCAAACTAAATAACCCACACATAAAACTAATCCTAAAGTAGCACCTGCTCCGCCCATATATACAAAATTATCGATAAATGGCTGAGTAATAATATTACCACCATGGGCTAAATCTAATTTCCCTGATTGATTCAGCACTCTATTAGCATCGGTTTGCATTAACCAGATTGGAGACATAGCCGTATTGACTACGTTTCCTCCATGAATACCGACAAACCAGAATAAACTTACCAAAATAATTGATGCTAAAGTTCCCAGTAAGGTATTACCTAATAATCCTAATGGCTTGGCTAGAATATTCATGATTACATCATGTAAGTTACCCCAGTGGGCCCATGAAAATAGCCAGTAGATACATCCTGCTAAAAAGATACAAACTGTACCTGGAATTAAGGCAGAGAAGCTCTTTGCGACTGCAGGTGGAACTGTATCAGGCATTTTAATCTGAATATTATGATTAATAAACCATTGAAAAATCCAAGCGCTAAGTAAACCTAAAAAGATTGCTACAAACAATCCACGGCTTCCAAGATAAACATATGGAAAGCCTTCAGCAGGAGTCTTTCCTCCACTCATAATACTTGGTGTCACAATAAAGAAAACTGACGCTGAGATAATCCCAGCAGAAACGCCATCCGTTTTATATTGATTAGCATAGCTCCATGCAATTCCAAAAGCTGCAATTAATCCCATAATTCCGAAAGATCCATTGCTTACTTTAACCAGAATCTGTGACAAACTCACTCCATGAACAGCAGTTTTAGTTAAAAAGTTGGTCCATGCGGTGATTGGAAAACCATTAATAACCATAAATAATGAACCTACAATGATCAGTGGCATAGCCATTGCAATTCCATCACGAATGGCAATCAATGGCTTAAAGGCACCAATTTTTGCTGCAATAGGCATTATATTTTTGTTTACCCATGCGTTGACTGCATTTGATCTATCACTCATCTTTATAATCCCCCTTTTATTAATAGTTTTTAACTATTCTTTAATAATTGGTATATACCTATTTTATCATGAAGCGCTTTCTTTATCAAAATATAAGCATTTTCTTCTATGTAAAAAAGCATCCCAGTAAGGGATGCTTTACACTTAATTATTTATTATCATCAGGCAATATTAAAATAAAGTTTAATAGCTTATTAGCGTAACTACGATTATCTTCAAAATCTTTAACTGTCTCATTTAATTCAGCTAGTCGATCGGTGATAATTCCATTGACATTGTCATACATCATCTTCATCATCATTTGTGGACTATTAACTGTCCAAGCATACACCAGCTTATTCTGAAGTTGAGCCTGCCATATAAAATCATTGTTTAGAGTAGAATATTCCATTGAATACCCATCTGCAACACTTTGGGGATAAGTAAAATTATAGGGCTGGATATACAAGACAAATAGCTTAGGGTTAATTTGATGTAATCCTTCAATAACACGATAATCTAATGACTGAACTTGATATTTACGCTTAATAATTAGCTTGCCATATTTTTGATTAAAATTCTGGAGCATTTTTGGAGAATCATTAGGCGTTGTCTTAACTTCGATTAATAATTTTTGATTTAATTTCTTAGCAGCTTTTAGGTATTGATCAAAACTGGCGATTTTAGCTTGGTGCCCATCTTCATGAAGCGTAATTCTGGTCAACTGCTTTAAAGTTAAATCTTTTGGAGTTTTATTAATACCAGCTAACTCTTTCAGATTTTCGTCATGCATAACTACAAACTGATTATCTTTTGTTTCATGCAAGTCTATTTCCACATAATCTGGATGAAGTTTTGCTGTCTTTTCTAGAGCTGGGATAGTATTTTGAACTCCATTTTTATCACTTACTCCTCTGTGTGAAATAGTGACTGGGCGCTGCATATCTGCTCCCTTTAAATACAAGGCACTATTGATTCCTGCAGCTAATACAAAAACGATTATTAAGCAGGAATCTACTATTTTAATTGTCTTTTTACTTTTTACTTTTTTCTGATCTTCCCACTTAAAACTATTTAACGGTGTGACGACAATTAAAATAGAAATAACACTAATCCAAATCGCCATTAATTCACTAATTACTTGGACCAGTAACAGATTAAAGATAGCAAAACTAAAGCTAAGCTTTTCTGGCAAATGATCTAATCCCAATTGACAGAAATAAATTATTAAATTGCAGCTAACTAAAATTACGCTCACACAGATTCCTGCAACTAATAAGCTACTTAAGAGGGTCCACCAATTTTTGTGGCTAGTTAACTTCCAGCTTTCTTTCATCGCAATCCATGTCTTTTTTTCTTGATAAATCATCAAGGGAAGCGTCAGAATCAATCTGATACCAAAAATAAAAGCTAGCAAATAAAAAATTATCAATCCACTAACCAGCCAAATATTTCTAGTCATAAAATCCAAAATAAATTCTGGAATTTGAACTTTGGCTAATAACGGCGTTCGATAAACCATATCTGCAAAAGGTACAATTAATAAGAAATATAGGCCTAGTAATAAGATGGACCCTACTCGAACGGAACGATATGTCTGCCATAATTCTTTAAATAGTAATTTAAGGGAAAATTGATTCTGAGAAATTTCTCTAATTCCCAATAATATTAAGGCAAATACACCATAAATTACTAAAAGCAGGATAACTAATTCCACGATTAGTAGGAGAGCAACTCCAGTATGCGTGGTAATAATGGTAACAATGTTTTGATATGAAACAAACGGAATTGCACTAGCTTTTAAAATTCCAGTTGTTACATACCTGAATAACGGAATGATTAGCATCTGCGTAAAAATATCTATTCCGATAAACAAAGCGACATACTCTAGCCAATGTATTCTAAAATTTTTAGAATACATATCTATTTTTCGAAAAATATTTTTCAAAAATTGTTCCTCCGCTCACTATTTTCTACCCTTGCAATTTAGTTTATAAAAAATAGGAATCCTTATCTATTCTTAGGATTCCTATTTTTCAAAGTCAGCACTTTTCACATGTGAAAAAATCAACTTACTTAATTCTTGGAAGAATAATCTATCCCCTATATTTCTTCCCTCATAACTGCTCAAAACCGTGCAAAATACTGGTGCTTTTTTTGTCATAAAAGCACAAACCTCATGGCATGCCTGACGATCTCGGCCCAATTTATTGTAGGTAAGAAGATTCTCCCCATAAAAAGTTAAATCTGTTGGAATAGTATGATTACTCAATCCTTTACGCACTAAAGCACAGAAGAGATTCTGAGTAGTCATTAAATGTGTAATCAACTTATCAACACTAGCAGCTGTACATTCGTTATCTTGATCGTTAGCCGAATAGCGCATTAACTCTCTTCCCAATCGGATGCCGGGATAATTCTGTTTTAACCACTCATCAATTTCATAAATATCAAATTTCTCAATTAATAGATTAGTAGCTACATTATCTGATAGTGCACTAGTTAAATAAACTAGGTCTCGAACGCTCCAATTAGTACGACGTAAATCACCAATAATACCAGCGCCACGCACACGAGAAAGATCAGTAACTTCCATTTTTTCATCCACAACTTCAGGGGTCTTTTTCCACTGATCTTCAATATATGCAGCAATAGCTAAGTCAATCAAACTTCCTGCTGGAAAAATTTTCTCAGCTTGATGTTGATACATAATTTGATCGCCATACTTAACAATTACACCTGCATCAATATCATACTTTTGGATAATGTCAGTAATTCTACCCTTTAACATAAAGCAATCGCCTTTCTTATTAGAATTAGACAAAACTTAACTTACGTTATCTTATATATTATATCAGTATCTTTTATTATAAAGTTATTTTAAAACTTTTTATTATCCTATATCAAGATAGCTTTTAATTTCAAAAGAAAAAGATGCTTAAGTGCATCTTTTCTAGTAGGTTACGTTCTTTATTTAATTCATTATTAGAATACTACTCATCTAATTTCTTTAATTGATTAGTTACTAGTTCTGTTTCTTTAAACTTTTCTTCTAATCTAGGTAAATCTTGATTAATCGTTGCTAAAAATAAGACACTTGAGACAAATACTTCAGAAAAAAGTGAATTTATCGCACCTACTCTAAGCAGCTTTTCATCTGTTGATACACCTAAAACTACATCACTGACTTCAACCAAGGGAGACTGATGAGAACGAGTCACCGCAATAATCGGAGTATGATTCTTACGTGCTTGTTCAGCAAGTAATAATATTTCTTGAGTCAGGCCACTATAAGAGAAAATAACCAAAACATCTGTCGAATGGGAATAACAAATTCTCTCTAAGGCAATATGAATATCTTGATTAAAAATGACATTTTTATCACTACGAATAAATTTATAGTAAAGATCTTGAGCAGGTAAGCTGGAGGCACCAACACCGGCTAAATAGATTCGATCAGCATTTTTCAAAAAATTGATCGCTTGATTTAAGGCCATTCCATCAATCAAATGAGCTGTTTTTTCAGTATTATGTTCAATACTTGACAGAAATTTTTGTAAAACGATATGTGGATTATCATGATTATCCACAATCGGTTCAATTGTATTTTCACTTTCTTGTGGTGTATCTTGAGCAAGTTGAATTTGAAAATCCTTTAAGCCCTTAAACCCCAATTGTTGACAAAAACGAATCATCGAAGCAGCACTAGTTTTAGTAATTTTTCCCAAGCCTTGTGCATCTTCTTGTAAAAAAGTCTTTGGATGAGCCAATAAATAATCGGCAATCTTTTTAGATGCTCCCTTAAAATTAGGATAATTGTTTAAAACTTTAGTAGATAAATCCATAACGTACCTCTATTTCTATTCAACATTCTAAGGTACTGAAATATTATTTCAAGATTTTTGTACAAAATTTAATAATCTCTTCGCTTCTTTTCTCAAGGTGTTATTATCATTACACTCAGATAATTTATATCCTACAAAATAAGGCGGCGCATAAAAACGTGGGATAATTTTACAACAGATTCCGTCTTTATTGGGATAGAAAAATAGGTTATATGAATCACATTTTCCCCCATACATCTCTTCTAAAGTATAACGGATAGCGTATTGAATCCAATCCGCCCAAAGATTTAAGCCGTTTTTATCTATTAAATTAACATTTAATTCTTGAAAGCCTTGAACTGGATGTGTCGCGAAATTAACTTCCATATTATTTGTCTTAAAAACAGTAATTCCAGTAAAATTATTTTCATGAATATATTTATAGCCATCTTCTTTATACAAAC